>JADFSS010000030.1 GCA_022560655.1 Candidatus Neomarinimicrobiota bacterium | reverse complement strand
CCCTCCAACACCACCCCGATGTCCCGCATGACGGCGCTGCGCTCGCTCACCACATCGTGGCCATTGACCCACACGCCGCCGGCATCGGCCGTCACCAGCCCGCAGATCATCTTGATGGTGGTGGTCTTGCCCGCACCATTGGGCCCCAGGAAACCAAAGATCTGCCCGCCGTCCACGGACAGGCTGAGGTCGTCTACCGCCTTTATCGCGGGCTTTCCGCGCCGGCGATAGGTCTTGCTCAGGCCCTCAATCTGGATGACGGGTGTCATGCTAGCGCTGGAGGTATTCAGGCTTATATGCGCTCAAAGCGCTTGTCCAGTTCATGCATGGACAGGTGGACAATGGTGGGCCTGCCGTGGGGGCAATAATAGGGGTTTTCCGTGGCAAACAGGCGGTCTACCAGCGAAGCCATCTCCTCCTGCGTCAGGGGGTCGCCGGCCTTCACGGCGGCCTTGCAGGCGTAGTTGGCAGCCAGCTTTTCGAGAAACTCCGCGCCGCTGCGGGCCTCGGTGGCGCGGTCCAGCACATCCCGCAGGATCTCCCGCTCCCGCCCCCAGGCCACATCGCTGGGCACCCCCTCCACCACCACGGTATGCTTCCCAAACTCACGAATGCGAAAACCCAGCGCCTCCAGGCTGGGCAGCATCTCCAGCAGCCGGCTGAATTCGTCGGGAGCTAATTCAAGGGTGGTGGGAAACAGCACCGTCTGGGACGGGCGCGCCTGGCCGGCGAAGGCCTTCTGCGCCTCCTCGTAAAGCACGCGTTCGTGGGCCACATGCTGATCAATAAGGACGATGCCCGAGGCCACCTGGCTAAGGATATACTTGCTGTGCACCTGCCAGATGGATTCCGGGTTAAAGGGCGCTTCGGGCCGCAGGGGCGGCCTCCCCGTGGCCGGGACGGCCAGGGCCGAGGCGGTGCCCCCTGCCGGCAGGTCCCCCGCGCCAGGCCCGTTCCCGGCAGCGCCCGCTGGCCGGGGGGCGCCCTCGAACAGCTTGCTGGCGTCGGCGTACGGGGGCCGGGAGCCTGCGTCACCTCGATTGTAGGCCGGGGGACCGCCGCCAGCGTCAGCTGTGACAAAGTCGGGCATCATGCCGGGTATGTCCCGGATGGCCTCGGTCACGGCAGTCTTGACCACGTGGTAAACCCGCCACTCATCCTTGAAGCGCACCTCGGTTTTGGCCGGATGCACATTGACGTCCACCCCATCCAACGGCATGCTGATGTTGAGGACGAAAAAGGGATATTCCCCCCGACTCACCAGTGAGCGGTAGGCCGTATAGACGGCGCTATTGAGCAGGCGGTCCTGCACGGGGCGTCCATTGAGAAAAATGTACTGCTCGCCGGGCCGGCCGCGCACCAGACTCAGGTTGCCTACGTAGCCTTCCACCTTGAACGGCGGCTTTTCCAGCGAGACGGCCTGCAGCGACTTTTGATAGAAGGGGTCGTAGACGGCACCGATGCGCTCCTCAAGGTCCATGGGTGCCAGCCGGAAGGTCTCCCGCTCGCCGCTGGTCAGGCTGAACGCCACCCGGGGAAAGCAGAGAGCGAACCGGCGCACCACCTCGGTGATGTACTGGGTCTCCCGTGCGGGGCGCTTGAGAAACTTCTTGCGCGCCGGCGTATTGTAAAACAGATTTTTCACCCGAACGGTGGTCCCCCCCGCGGCCGCAGCGGGTTTCACCCCCGTAACCTTGCCCCCTTTGATGGTAATCTCACTGCCCTCGTGGAGGTCGGCCGATGATCGCGCCCAGACCTGCGCCACCGAGGCGATACTGGGCAAGGCCTCGCCCCTGAAACCAAGTGTGGCAATACTGACTAGATCTGCGGGTGAGTCCACCTTGCTGGTGGCGTGCCGCTCAAACGCCAGCGCCAGGTCGGCGGCGTCCATGCCTGCGCCGTTATCCGTGACCTGAATCAGGCTCTGCCCACCCTGCTGCACCACAATGGCCACGTCGCTGGCCCCGGCATCCAGGGCGTTCTCCACCAGCTCCTTGACAACCGAGGCCGGCCGCTCCACCACTTCGCCGGCGGCGATCTGATCCGCCAGGGTAGCGGACATGCGTTTGATCTTCCCCACGCTCTTATCCCACCGGGCCGACGGCGTAACTAATCTTTGGTGATTTCATAGATGGCAGATTTGGTCCAGCGCCGCGTGTCCATGCCGGTTACAAAACGGGCCCATTCGCCCCCCTCCCGGCTCAGACGGTACTCAAGGACCTGGTTGAAAGGGTCAAACTCCTTTACCGCCGACAGGCCCATCACCCGGCCGGCGGAACCGATCAGCTCTTCCTCCAGCGCTTCCTCGGTCCTACCCGACTGGCTCAGGAAGTGCCGGCCCGCCGCCAGCATGGGCGCGAGCGGGACCATCCCTACGAGCTCGCTGCCGATGACTTTCACGTCCCGCATCGCGGCTTGCCTGCGCACCTCTTCGTAAGCCGCATGGGGTGGGGTCACCTTCCAGTTTTCCAGGTTCATCGTGACCTGCGCCAGCCCGAAGCGCGGCAGATACCAGCCCCTGGCCCGGCAGGCCCGGAGCGTGCCCGCACGGCGCAGGGGCTGGCCCTCACTGTCCTTCAGCAATCTGCCCTGCGAGTCACGCTGCACCGGTCCCGTTTCGCGAATGGCCAGGGCAATGGCCTGAGCCACCGCAGCACCCTTGGCCTTGAGATTCACGTTGTAGGCAATGAGCCACTCCCGGGCGCCCACAGCCGTGGCCCCCAACTGGGCATTGAATTCCGTCGGACCCGCGTCCGGCTGCCAATCCGGATCGGACATTCGCTCCTCAAGACCCTCGTATTCTCCACGACGAATTTCAGCCAGCCGCCTGCGATTTTCTGCACTTGCAGCCGCGCCATAATAGTATATCGGTATCTTCGCCTCCTTGCCGATGCGCTCGCCAACCAGTCGGGCCAGCTGGACGCATTCGTCCATGCTCATGCCCGGGAGCGGAATAAAGGGACAGACATCGAGGGCTCCCATGCGCGGATGGAGCCCCTCGTGCTGGGCCATATCGATGAACAGGGACGCCCGGGCAACCGCCTGGAGGACCGCCTCTCCCGCAGCCTCCGGCTCCCCCACAAAGGTCACCACGGTGCGGTTGGCATCCCGGCTGCTGTCTACGTGCAGCAGGCGCACCCTGTCCACGCCGGCAATAGCTTGCGTGATGGCCTGGATCACCCGATGGTCACGACCTTCGGAAAAGTTGGGTGCGCATGCCACCAGTTTCATGCCGGCCCTAACCCAGTGAAATCAAGAATTTAACGAGCATCAGCACCAGGATCAGCAAGGCCAGGTAGCGCCAGATGGCCACGGTGCTCCAGCGCACGGTGCGCAGTCGGCGAAAACTCTCGGGGCGACGGCGTTGGAAATATCTCATGCCCCGGCAAACAGGATGGAGAAGAATCCTATGAAGGGACCTATGAAAATCCAGAAAATCGGGATCTTGGTGATCATGCTGAACAGCACCAGCGAGAACAGGACCGTCGGCCCGTAACGCTCCAGACGGGCGGCCACATACTCATACTCCGGCGGCAGCAGGCCGTATAGAATCTTCGAGCCGTCCAGCGGCGGCACCGGCAGGAGGTTGAAGATGGCCAGCGCCAGATTGATCTGCAGGCTCAGCTTCATCATCACATAGAAGGCCCCGCCGACGAAACTGCCCAAAAAGAGCTCCGGGTACTCGTTGATGAACCGGATTACCAGCCCGCTCACCAGCGCCAGGGCCATGTTGGAGCCGGGGCCCGCCAGCGCTACCCACAGCATGTCCCGCTTGGGGTTTTCGAAGTAGCGCGGGTCCACCGGCACCGGTTTGGCCCAGCCGAAGTGCACCAAAAACAGCATCAGGGTGCCGATGGGGTCCAGATGGGAGAGGGGGTTCAGCGTGAGCCGCCCGGCATTTTTGGCCGTAGGGTCCCCCAGCCGGTACGCCACCAACCCGTGGGACAGCTCGTGCACCGATAGGGCCAGTAGAATGACCGGTATCAGGAGGATGAGGATCTGCGGGTTCAATTTGACTGCCTGCTTACTACTTGAATCGGAGCCCTTGCGACGGCCCCGGGTGGGGTGAAATTACAACGCCAGAAACGAGCTGCGGGCACCCTTTCGGGCGACCCCTACCCCCGGGGATGAAAAGCGCGGTGCACCTCCTTGAGGTAGCTGCGGTCCAGGTGGGTATAGACCTGGGTGGTGCTGATATCGGCGTGCCCCAGCATCTCCTGAATGGCCCGCAGATCAGCGCCGCCTTCCAGCAGGTGGGTGGCAAAGCTGTGGCGCAAGGTATGAGGTGAGAGCTCCTTCTGGATTCCGGCGGCATCGGCCCAGTGGCGGAGAATATTCCACACGCCCATGCGGGAGAGGGGGTTGCCACGGGCATTGAGAAAGATTTCTCCGGTGCTCTTACCCTTACGGGCCAGGTTGGGCCGTACCGTATAGATGTAGGTGTCAAGATCGTCCAGAGCCCGCTGGCCGATGGGCACCACGCGCTCCTTGCCGCCCTTGCCTAAAACGCGCACCATCTCGGCCTCCGCCATGAGTTGGGTGAGCCGCAGCCCGATGAGCTCCGACACCCGCAGGCCGCAGGCGTACATCAGCGACAGCAGCGACCGGTCGCGGACGCCCAACGGCTTGCCAGTGTCCACCGCAGCCAGAATGGCGTCAATCTCCGCGACGTCCAGCACCTTCGGCAGACGCTTAGGCAGTTTGGGCGACTCCAGAAAGGCCGACGGATCGCGCGTTACCCACTTTTCCGCCACTAGGAAGCGGTGGAATCCGCGCACGGCCGAGCAGGCCCGCTGGATGGTGGCCGCCGACAGACCCACCTCGCTCAGCAGGCGGGTGAAGGCTCGCAGATGAGATTGGCGGATGGCCTCGAGATCGCCGATCCCCGCGTCGGCAAGGCAGGTCAGGTAGCGGGTCAGATCGGTACGGTAGGCCTCCAGAGTCGTGGGCGACAGGTTGCGCTCGATCTTGGCGTATAGGAGATATTCCTGGAGGTGGTCTTGTCCCAGTGAGAGTTCGGGACCGTTCACGCCTGCTGATTCGCGATAGCGCTCTCTGCCAGAGCGCACAGCACGTGCCCCACGGCCAGGTGCCCTTCCTGGATGTGCTGCGTGTCGCTGGAGGGCACTTTGATGATGACGTCCCCTGGCCCGGCCGCATCCGCCAGCCTGCCGCCACTGGCCCCCGTGAGCACGATCACCGCCAGCGCCTGTTTATGGGCCTGCGCCACCGCCGCGATGATGTTGGGCGAGTCGCCGCTTGTGGAAATGGCCACCAGCAGGTCGCCCGGCCGTCCCAGGCCTTCCACCTGCCGGGCAAATACCGACTCAAAGCCAACATCGTTGGACCACGCGGTCAGGAATGAAGTGTCGGTGGTCAGGGCCACGGCAGGCAGGGGCCGGCGCTCAGCCATGAAGCGTCCCATAAGTTCGGCCGCGAGGTGCTGGGCGTCTGCTGCCGACCCGCCGTTGCCGCACAACAGAACGGTATGACGCGCCTTCAGCGTTGCAGCCAGCAACTCCCCCGCGGCCAGCACGTCATCCAGGCAATCCCTGCTGGCAGCCTGCAGGGTGGTGGCGGCGGCCTGAAGGTGGGCCGCGATCAGCGCGCGCGGGTCTTTCCCTGCCTCAGACACGGCCGCTAGGCCTCATGCACGGCGGTGGCAATGTTGGCCATGGTGTCGGGGCCTGAGTCCGACTCAAATATGGATCCCGTGACAATAAAACGGGCACCGGCCTTGACCTTGGCGGCGGCCTCCTCGGGGGTGCGAATGCCGCCCCCCACCGCCAGAGGAATCTCCACCTCGGCTGCCAGGCGACGGATAATCTCATCGGGCACCGCTGTCGCCGCACCGCTGCCCGCCTCAAGGTAGACCAGCGCCATGCCCAGATACTGGGCCGCCAGGGCGTGGGCCAGGGCAATGTCGGGCTTTTTGGCCGGCAGGGGCTGACTGTTGCTCATGAACTCCACCGCCGTGGGCTCGCCCCCCGCCATAAGCAGATAGCCGGTGGGGATCACCTCCAGGCCAAGGTTCTTAAGCAAAGGTGCGGCCTGCACCTGCTCGCCAATCAGATACTGGGGATTCCGCCCGCTGAGCAGGGACATGAACAGCACGGCATCCGCGTGTTTGGAAAGTTGCGTGGCCGAGCCGGGAAAGAGGATCACCGGTACCTTGGCCGCGGTCTTGATGGCCATCACACGGTCCTGAAACCCTCCGTCCATGATCAGGCTGCCGCCCACCAGGATGGCATCGGCGCCGGACTCGTTGACGCTCGCCACCAGGCCGTCAATCCGTCCGTCGTTTTTCCGGTCAGGGTCGATAAGCACCAGGTGGTTGGCCGACTGGTTGTCGAGCTGCCCCAGAAGCGTCTGAAATACGCTCACGACCCTGCTCGCCGCAGGAGGTCCACGAGTCCGTCCAGTTCACCGCGGGTGCGCTTTTCAGTGACCGCGATCTGCAGCAGTTCCTCGCCCTGCCACGCCGTGGTGCCGATAAATACCCCCTCCTCCTCGGCGCGGCTGCGCAGTTCTCCGGCCGGACGGGGCGTGCGCACCACAAACTCTTTGAGGTACCCAAATCCGTACGGCAGCTCGTACCCGGGCAGCTCCGCGATGGCCCTGCCCAGGTACTGGCTCTTGTCAAAACACAGCCTGGCCACCTGCTGAAGCCCCGCCTTGCCCATGAGGGAAAGGTAGACCGTCGCCCACAGGGCCAGCAGCCCCTGGTTGGTGCAGATATTGGAGGTCGCCTTCTCCCGGCGAATGTCCTGCTCCCGCGTCCGCAATACCATGACGAAGCCGGTCCGGCCCTGCTGGTCGGTGGTACGACCGGCGATGCGTCCCGGCAGGCGCCGAATGTACTTCTGCCGCGCCGCCATGAGCCCCAGATAAGGCCCGCCATAGGACAAGGGAATACCCAGTGACTGCCCCTCACCCACGTAGACGTCGGCGCCGGCCGCGCCGGGACTCTCCTGGATTGCCAGGGTCAGGGGATCGGCACTGGCAATGAGCACGGTGTCATCGCTGGCCAGCGCCTGCCTGGCCCCGGCCCAGTCTTCCACCAGACCCAGCCGGTTCGGCGACTGCACAACCACGGCGGCGGCAGCGCTGGACTTTGCGGCGAGCTCATCCAGGTCCAGGCGTCCGTCCCGGCTGCCCACGGTCACAAGCTCGGCGGAGCGGCTCTGGAGATAGGTTGCGATGACCCGCAAGATTTGGGGCTGCAGCGTGTCGGGCAGGAGAATCTTGCTGCGGCCGGTGGCCCCCAGCGCCAGCGAACAGGCTTCCGCCGCCGCCGAGGCGCCGTCATACATGCTGGCGTTGGCCACGTCCAGACCGCTGAGCGCGCAAATCAGGCTTTGGAACTCGTACATCACCTGCAGGGTGCCCTGGCTGACTTCGGCCTGGTAGGGGGTGTAGGCCGTATAGTACTCCGAGCGCTGGGCGATGGCCTTGACGGCTTCGGGCGTATAGTGGTCGTAGGCGCCCCCACCTAGAAAGCAGACGCCGCTGCTGGCGGGTCGGTTCAGCGCGGCCAGGCGCTGCAACTCGGCGGACACCTCAAATTCCGACAAGCCCGGGCCTAACCCCAGCTCGCCCGCGACGCGCAGGTCAGGCGGTATGATGCTCACCAGCTCTTCGAAGGAAGCAGCGCCGATGGCCTCCAGCATGCCCTGCTCCTCTTCGTCGGTTGCAGGTATGTAGGGGTGCTGCTGTGTCACGCGATGATGGCCTCGTACGCGGCCGCATCCAGCAGCTGCTGCTTTTCGTCGAGGTTGGACGCCTTCATCTTCACAATCCAGCCCTTGCCATAGGGATCGGTGTTGACCTGCTCCGGGGCATCTTCCAGGGACGTATTCAGCGCGGTGATCTCTCCGGCCAGGGGCAGGAACAGATCGGATACGGTCTTCACCGCCTCAATGGTTCCGAAGGCCTCCCCCTGGCTGAACGTGGTCCCCGGCTCGGGAAACTCCACAAAAATGATGTCGCCCAACTCCCCCTGGGCAAAATCGGTAATGCCTATGGTGGCCTCGTCGCCGTCCAGCGCCACCCACTCGTGGTCCTTGGAGTAGAGCAGCTGAGCGGGAATCTTCATACGGTAGCCTCAACAGGTTGATAATGGAACGAATCCAGAAAAGCGGTGGTAAACTGCCCGCTGCGAAAATCGGGATGGGCCAGCACCTGCTGATGAAACGGAATGGTCGTGGCGATGCCCTCGATCACGAACTCTTCCAGCGCGTGCTGCATCCGGTTGATGGCCGCGTCCCGCGTCAGGTCGTGAACAATCAGCTTGGCAATCATGGAGTCGTAATAGGGCTGCACCTCGTAACCGGCGTAGGCGGCGGTGTCGACGCGCACCCCCGTGCCGCCGGGGACGTGGAAACTGGAAATCATGCCTGGCGAAGGACGGAAATCGTGGGCCGGGTCCTCCGCGTTGATGCGGCACTCGATGGCATGCCCCCGCAACTTCGCCGTTGCCACCCAATCGGGCACCGGAACCCCTGCGTGGGCGCTGATCTGCGTTTTGACCAGGTCGATGCCGTAAACCATCTCCGTGACCGGGTGCTCCACTTGAATCCGGGTGTTCATCTCCATGAAGTAGTAGTTATGATCGGCGTCCAGCAGGAATTCGATCGTGCCCGCCCCGCGATAATTTACTTCCTCAGCTGCCCGCACGGCGACGGCGGAGAGCTCCTGCCGCAGGTCCTCGGTTACAAAGGGCGAGGGCGACTCCTCGATGAGCTTCTGGTGCCGGCGCTGAATCGAGCACTCCCGTTCGCCCATGGCCACCACTCGGCCCCCCAGGTCGCCCATCACCTGCACCTCGATGTGCCGCGGCTCGGAGACGAACTTCTCCACGTACAGATCACCGTTGCCAAAGACGCTCTGGGCCTCATTGCGGGCCTGGGTGAAGGCCTGGGGCAACATTTCAGCCGTATCGGCCCGACGCATGCCCTTGCCACCCCCCCCTGCGGAGGCTTTTATCATCACGGGATACCCCAGCTCCTCTGCCGACTCCAAGGCGGCTTGCACATCGCGCACCACATCGCTGGATCCCGGCGTCACCGGCACCCCCGCCTTGACCATGGTCTTGCGCGCCTCGGCCTTGTTACCCATGAGGCGGATCGTGTCGGCGCTGGGACCGATGAACGTAATCTCGTGTTCCTCACAGATCGAGGCGAACTCCGCATTCTCGGCCAGGAATCCGTAGCCGGGATGGATGGCATCGGCGTTCGTGAGCTCGGCGGCGGCAATAATGGAGGGTATATACAGGTAGCTCCGGGCACTCTCGGGCGGCCCGATACAGACGGCCTCGATGGCAAAGCGCACGTGCAGAGCCAGCTCGTCTGCCGTGGAGTAGACCGCCACTGTGGAGATGCCCAGCTCGTGGCAGGCCCGGATAATCCGCAGGGCTATCTCACCACGATTGGCGATGAGCACCTTCTTGAACACGTCCCGGGGTCAATCCCGGAAGCGGCCGGGGGGCTGGTGCCGGGGTCGGCACGCACCTGCCATCGCGGTGCTCAACTGGGATCAACGACCACGAGGGCCTGGTTGAATTCCACCGGGGTGGCGTTCTCAGCGAGAATTTCCACCACCGTGCCGCTCACGTCACTCTCGATCTCGTTCATGATCTTCATCGCTTCGATAATACAGATCACCTGCCCCACCTCGATTCTGTCGCCCGTGTTGATATACGGTGCCGCATCCGTCGATGGAGCGCGATAGAACGTGCCGACGATGGGCGCCTGGATCTGCTTGAGCTTGGACGTGTCCACGACGGGCTCCGGCGCCGGGGTGGCCTCGCGGTCCGGCAGTTGCGGGACAGCGGGCGGCGTAACGGCGGGAGGTTGCGCGGACGCCACCGTATCGGCGCTGCCTTTCCGCACGCGTATCTTGCGACCCCACCAGGTGGAGACCTCCACCTCGGAGACATTGCTGGCCTCCACGATGGCAATGATTTCCCTGAGCTTGTTATTGAGCATCAGCCGTGGGACCGGCCGGCGGGCCGGCTAGCCCTTCACCCGCTCGATGTAGCGCCGTTCGCGGGTATCGATGCGAATCGTCTCGCCAACCTCGACAAAAAGTGGCACTTGCACCGCCACGCCTGTCTCCAGCGTGGCGGGCTTGCTGCCTCCAGTGGCGGTATCCCCCCGGAGGCCCGGCTCGGTTTTCACGACCTTGAGGTTCATGTGCTGGGGTACCCGAACCTCGATGGGGTCCTCACCCCTGAAGGTAACGGTGAGCTCCATGTTATCAACCAGGAAGTCCACCGCATCGCCCAACTGCTCAGCGGTCAGGAAGGCTTGGTCGTAGGTCTCCCGGTCCATGAAGTGGTACATGTCGCCGTCGCTATAGAGGTAGGTGAGCTGACGGGCAACCACCTTCACTGCCTCGATCTTCTGTCCGGCCCGAAAGGTCTCGTCCACCACCTGTCCCGTGCGGACATTCTTCAGCTTGGTGCGCACAAAGGCAGGTCCCTTCCCCGGCTTGACGTGGAGAAACTCCACGATCTTCCACAAGCCGTCCTTGTGGTCCAAAACCAGTCCATTGCGGAAATCTGCCGTCGTTGCCAATTTTTCCCCGGTAAGCGTGGTAGTCCTTGGAAAGCGCAGGAATTTAAACCCGGCCCCCTCGGCAGGCAAGGGGGGTTCGCCCCTTCTGGCTTGGGATTGCTGAGCGCCCCAACCTAACTTCAGCGCCCATGATTATCGAGGTCTCCAGTACGTGGCCCCAGGTCGCCTGGCTGCTCCCGGGCGCAGTCCTGTACGTTGAAATGCACTACCGCTGGTGGCCCCTGCCCAGCCGCTATTTCCGCCGGGAACCCGAGATCCTCGCCGATGCCCCCCACCGGCTGGAGCCGGGCCGCCCCCTGCCCCTGCTACTGCTGGTCAAGGACGCCCACCGCTACCCCCTGCGCCTGGACCGTGTGGAAGTGCGCCTCGACACGGACCAGGAACAGGCCCCCAGCGAGGAGTTCAGCATCGGCGAAATGCTGTCAGGGCCTTGGTGGCACCGCATCATCATGCTGGACCGGCCCCGGCAGAGCGGCGACGTGAGCCTCTGGGTCACCTTCCATTATACGGTACGCGGCAAAGCGCGCAGCTGCGTCAACCACAACCTGCCAGCCCTCAGGCCCACGCCCCTGCGCGTGCACCTGGCCAGTGAGCCGCTGCCGGGCGAGGACGTGGTATGGGGGGACCTGCATACGCACACGGCCCTTACCGATGACATGATCGAATTTGGCTCCCCCCTGGAAGCCACCCGGGCGGCGGCCACCGCCCTGGGGCTGGGCTTTGTCTGCGCCACCGACCACTCCTACGATCTGGACGACCTCCCGGGCCAGTGGCGGGCCAGCGACCCAAAGCTCACCAAATGGCATACCTCCAGGCAGCAGATCGCCCAGCTCAACACTCAGGAGGGTGGCGCCCTAATTGTGCCGGGGGAGGAAGTCTCGGTGCGCAACACCCTGGACAGGAATATTCACACGCTGGTGTTGGGTCATCCCCACTTTCTGCCCGGCTCCGGCGACGGCGGCGAGCGGCTGTCCTCAAGACGCTCGGAACTGGACCTGCCCGGCTTGGTCCAGGCGCTGGCGGGTGAGTCAACCGACGGCAACTCCGCCGAGCCCAATGCCAACCATCCCGGCGTCGCCATCGCCGCCCATCCTTACGCGCCGGTTCCGTTCGCGCAGTGGGCCATCCTCAACCGGGGTCTGTGGCAAAAGTTTGATGCCCTGACGCCGGGCATATCCGGGCTGCAGATACTCAACGGCCAGCTGGACCCGGGCTTTTTCCATGGCGTGGCGGCGTGGATCGAGCTGCTCCTCCAGGGCCACCGCAAGTTCATCTACGCCGGCAGCGATGCCCACGGCGACTTCAATCTGCACCGGCAGATCCGCCTCCTCTTCATGTCGCTGTGGGAGCGTGGCAACCACGTCATGGGCACCTGTCGCACGGGCGTGCTGGGGGCACCGCCCGGCGATATGAACGCTATCCTGGCGGGGCTGGCCGCCGGGCGCTGCATCATCAGCAATGGGCCGTTCATCAACCTCACCGCCACCAGCAACGGCCGCACCGCCGCCATCGGCGAGACCCTGCAAGCGCGAGAGGCAACCGTGCGCCTGGAACTGGCCAGCACGGAGGAGTTCGGGCCTCTGGCGGGCTACCGCTTGATCCGGGGGCGCGTGGGAGCGGCGGACGAGGAGACCGTGGTGGAGGCGCCCCTAGAGGGCGAGCAACTGGCTGCCAGCTGGTCGGGGACCGTCACTGTTGGGGCCGGCACGACCTATCTGCGGGGCGAGGTGGAGTCCTGGCTGCCGGAGGGGCGGCGCGCCGGGGGGGAAGCCGCTGACCAGCGCGGCCTGGCCATGACCAACCCGCTGTGGCTGGAGGCCAGCAACTCCCATGTCATGGGGCCCCGGCCGGTCACCTGACAGCACTTGCTCATGCTCTCCCGATGCCAAAATGTTCTGCTGCCGCTCATTGGGAGCTACCGGAACAACCAGGGTTTATTCGTCAGCGCCTGTAGGGGGCGAAAGGGTGTACCCCAATTGCATCATCAAGGCGAGTTGGTTTGTCTCAACCCATTCCTCAACCAGTTTCCCGTCTGTCATCCGGGATCTACTCATCCCTGTATTGCTTACCTGCTTACCTTTTAGGGCGGAGTTACCGAGACCCGAGTGTGTGCCAGTCCATGACCATCGGGTTGCTGACAGATCCCCCGATCGGATACGCTCGTTAACGGTGACATGGATATCCGGATAGGTCTCTCGGATTGAGGCAATCACTTTCTTCAATGAATCAAGGCCCTCAGATGAGGTTGTCGAACCCATGATCCGCACAAACTGCGCGTCTATGATACCATCCAGTATCTCCAGGTTTCCCGTATTCCAGGCTTCCACATAGGTGTTAGTTATGCGATCCCACTCTTGCGATGTATCCTGCTGCCCGCATCCGCTGGCGAAAAAAAGAAGCCCCAGCGCAACCGCTGAGACCGTCTTCACATGGACGAGTAAACCATTCCCCATAATGCATTCCTCCTATACATATGTCAGTGCAGATTCAGGCACTCATCGGGTCGAGCGGAATACGATGCAGTTGCTTCCTCTCGTCTGAAGAACAACAGGGTAGTCGGGCAGGACAGGGATCAGTGCCTTTCCGGCACCTCACATACATTATGCAATGAAATATCCGTTAACAGTCTTCTTTACTGACTGATTACTGAAATTTAAGCATCTACTGAATTTTCTCCAAACCGGATAACGAGTAGTAGCGGTGAACAGGAGAACGCTGAGACGTGAACAGGAAATTGAACCGATTGGGTGCAATGTAAAAGCCCTCATGTTGTGACAACACACCCGCTGACCTAACTTTTGGCGGCCCTTGACATTTCTCCCAGCCGGCAAAGAGTGTGGCGGGAACAGGCTTCGATGGCCCTGAAATTACATGGCCACAAACGGGAATTCGAGGCGTGTTATGTCGCAAGCCATATAAGACCCCGAAACAGCGCGAAGACGGCTTTAGCTCACTGAAGGAAGGGCAATGTCTTGTGGCTGGAATATTATCTGGAAGCAAGGCCCGAAAGCGGGTTTATCTGGAAACCATATAAACAGTAGTTAGGCCAAAACAATGAGAGAAAGTGAAAAGGAAAAATATGACATCAAATAACTTCGACTGGGACAAAACAAAGCAACTTTCAATTATTCAGTTATTGCTAGCCTTCGCTCTCCCAAGCGCTTTTGCCTTTGTAGGCTTTCGTTTAGTCCTCCCAATGTTAGTGAAAAGTGGAACCCCTGTATTGATTGCTTGGCCGTCTATCGCTTCAGTAATGCTTTTGGGCTTTGTAATAGTAGCTTTTATCCTACTGCGATCTGAAGCCAGGCAGCTCAACATTCCACTTACTTCTCGCATGTGTTTAAAGAGACTTTCATTCAAACAATGGCTAATCTATATTGTAATTCTATTTGTCGGTTTCGCTTTTGCCATGATTGCTGTACAGCTAGTTGAACCGTTTATGAAAGCCACAGGCTTAACAATACCAGATTATATGCCCTTTTTTCTAAATCCATTAATTAATCCAGCAGAAGTAGACCAATCCGTTCTTTCACCTGGCCTTCCGCTTAAAGGACAATTCGTCCTGATACCGCTTATGGCGATTACTCTCCTCCTTAATATAATGGCCGAAGAATTCTATTTCAGGGCTTGGATACTTCCAAAATTATCAAGGTACGGAAGTATTGGTTGGGTTATCAATGCGGTGCTCTTCGCTTTGTATCACAGTTTTCAGCTTTGGTTACTACCGACAATTCTAGTTGGGAGTCTCATTTTTGCTTTTGTAATATACAAAAGTAAGAGCATCTGGCCGGCTTTAGTGGGACACCTTGTAGGCAACTTTCTTTTTACAATTCTAGGTGTTCTAATCCTTATACTTGGGTAAACGTTTGTTGTTGAAACCCATGAATTTTAGCCTAACAAACCAAATGCAGCCGACTGCGCCCCGGCACCTATCGTCGGCGAGTGAGGAGTGGCGGCAGGGCGCGGCGGCTGAGCGACTAGACGTTAGGCCGCCAAGTGAACTGCCATTGCCTGAGAATCCGGAGCGAAACCTACTAGGGAATGGTGAAGGAGGATTGAAATGAAGACACTTTGTCTGCTTCTTGCGATCGTTGGCGCGGTGCTTCACCGCCACGCGGGTCAACTTGAGCGTTATGTATCGAAGGAATAAATGCGAGATATAGTAAGAAATAAACGCAATTGTGTTTATACCGCTAAATTGGGGTTATAAGAACAATTGTTTTTATACACTCGTTGTAGCCAATGCAAAAAGACCATAGATGAGAGAACTAAATGACTTTTAATATGTATTCCTTGTGAATTCATTTTATTATAAAACTTTCGCTCGCGTTGCGATCGTGCCCTATATCGGCGGTACCGTGATTCACATCCTCCGTCTTATATATAACTTATCATACGAAGAAATTCCTTTTGAAGCTGACTGGTTGGTTGTGGTAGTTGGAGGATATGCTGGTTTGGGATTAATTATATATGCGCATAGAATACCTTTCAAGAATATATGGGATAAGATAATTTATGGATTGTTAATTTTTCATCTCGATGGCTCGGTAATATTACATGCCTATATACTATTGACTGGAAGCCATGATACCCTTAGCATTTTTCCCTATTGGTATAGTTTTATTGCTGTTGGGTATTTTTTAGGATTGGGATATTACGTATTCACCCTAAATAAACGGTTGTATCGGAAATAACAATTGTCAACGTTTATGATCTGATAATAAAAATTTAAAATCACAGGCTACAACAATGTGTAAGGCGTATTAAAACGCGCCCTACACGAACCGTTAAAGACAACAAACAGATAACAAATTGTTCCACCTGACATTTTTTCTCTCCGCTCCAAAATGCAGGTGAATTCAAAGGTTAGATTGCGCTGAAGAAGGGCACATGGTGGAGAGAAGTATAAGGCTGTGGGCCTGGGGATGCATTCGGTCCTGGCTACGGCCACTGCTTCCTCAGCAGCCCTCTCTCCCGCCTGCCACCTTTTCGGTTTGCGCCCAAAACCCATTGTCGGCAAATCTGATCATGCTGCATCCCTGGGCTGTCTTTGCTTCCCCCCCGCTGCGTCAATCCACGCGCGCCAGCCCGCCAGCCCAGGCGCTAACTTCCGCCATGAACTGTTCTTCCCCCATTGCCCCGCCAACGGCGGTGGCAAGCATGGCCCCAAAACAGCGCCGGGTCTCTGCCTTCTTCCCCCTCTATTGTGAGCCTGTCCCCCCAACGGCGGGAAGAGGGGGCCTCCCGATGCTTCGGGACGGGGGCGGTGAGTTGTTCCCCGGCATTCCTCCCGCGCTTTGACAATTTCCCGGCCCTGCCCCCCGGGGGGGTGGTATCACGGTCACCGAGGGGAAGCATGATACCAAAGTGATACCAATGTGACCCTAATGTGACCGGTTTCTGCTTCGGCGGAGGCAGGCAACTCCCCGGCTGAAAGCTCTTTGACATCCCGCCCGGTTTCCGCCGCTTCCCGCAAGGCATCAAGTATGGGCCACCTTTGGGCCATGTTTGGGTCACCTTTTCCGTCGGTGACCGTGACCCAGGCATGGGGGGAGGGGTTCACCCCGCCAACGGCGGTGGCAAACGCGGCCGAACCCCGCCAACGGCGGCGGCAAAAACGGCCCGGAAACGGCCTGAGGCGCCGGCTCTTTGAAATCGCTGGCCAGCTGCAAAAAGCCCCACCTTGGCGGCGGGGCTTTCAGCGGCAATGGGGAGGGACCGCCGATAGGCGCTCAGACCACGCTCATCACCAGCAGGCCGATCATCACAATCAGCGCAACGAAAATGGCCGCCACGCCGTAGTTCTTGTTCCTGATCTCGGCCCACTCGTCGATGTCCCGGGAGATCAGGGCGAAGATGGCGATAGCGATGGCCGTGCCCAGGGAAAACCCGATGGAGACGGCCAGAGCCCAGCCGATGGATCGAAGATAAAGCATCATGGTATCGCCAAATGATAGCACGTCAGTCCTCCTTGATTAATTCCATTCGATTTGCCGCAGAAATTGCGATGATTTGATCTTCCCCAGGCGCAGGTCGCCCAGCATCTCCGCGTCCGCGGTGGTCATCAGCACCATGTTGTCGGCGCCGGGCACGCTCACGGTCACGCTGATGGTCTGGACCTCCACGCCCGTGCGGGCAATGGCCTGGCTGGAGGCGATGTAGCCCACCAGCAGCACCTCCTGGTAGTTGTTGCGCCGGCTTTGCAGGGCCAGGTCGAAGGTGGTGCCGCCCGCAGGATAATTCAGGGCCATTTGCGCCTGGTCCACAGGCACGCGGTACGATCGGCAGACCTGCTGCACGATGGAGTAAAATTTTACGTTGGCCCACACGGGCGTGGCCAGCACCAGCCAGCAGGCGCCGGCCAGCAGGGCTGCCATCCATCTTCGGTAAGATCCTGAGCGGTACACGTTTTGCCTCTCTCGACTGGACTGTTCACATGGCACGCCAAACCTGCTCGCTGGCGCCGCAGGATTTTAAGGGCTGGCTGGCGTGGTTAGCAAGGGTTACCCGTGTCCGGCGGGCGGCCTGCCCGGTTCGATGAGGCACCTCGCCAGCGAAATGTGTAACTTTCCCGGTCAAATCGCCTCAAGCGCCGTTGCCAAATACCTTTACCAGGGAGCACCGTGCCGACCCGAAATGCATTGATTTTCCTGCTGCTTCTCAGGCTCTCTTTGGCCCTTTTCTGGCTGGACCACGGCTGGGGCAAGGCCTCCGATGGATGGCTGCAGGAGAACAAGCTCGAAGTCCGGCTTGAGCGCTCGCACGAATCCGCTGAGGGCTGGGTCAAGTCCTATCTGGAGAGCTTTGCCCTCCCCGCCAGCAACCTGCTGCGCTATCTGGTCACAGGGGGTGAACTGGCGGTAGGGCTGGCCTTTCTCGCCGGATTCTGGATGAAACCGGCCAGCTGGGGCGCGGTAATCATGGTGCTGAACTTCAAGTTCGCGGACGGCCGGCTGGGACTGCTTGGCTCGCTCGGCGATGCCTATCTCTACCCTTTGCTGTTGGCTGCTCTGACTGTCGCCTACCTGAATTTGCGCAGTGATTGGACCGTCAAGCGCCTGCTCCCGGCCCTCGCAAAGTATGATCTCTAGGCCGCGGGTCTACCCGAAATACCCCCGCATGACGCGCCTCAGGCCCGGTGCGCTGGTCGCGCTGGCCGTGGCACTGTTGATGGGCTGTGGCAGCTCGTCGCGCCTGAAACCCACCATCTTGCTCATCGCGTTGGACGGCTTTCGGTGGGACTACCGCAGCCTGGCCGATACGCCCAACCTGGACCGTCTGGTAGCATCCGGCGTCAGCGCCAAGGGGCTGATCCCGGTGTTTCCCACCAGGACCTTTCCAAACTTCTACTCGATGGTTACGGGGTTGTATCCGGCCAACCACGGCATCATCGCCAACACCATGTTCGACCCCGTGATCGGCGACACCTTCAGCCTCGGCAATCGCGAGGCGGTAGCCGACGGTCGCTGGTACGGCGGAGAGCCGTTGTGGGTCACGGCGGAAAAACAGGGGCAACTTACCGCGCCCATCTTCTGGCCCGGCTCAGAGGCCGAAATCAGCGGTGTGCGCCCCAGCTACTGGCTCGAATTCGACCATTGGATGCCCCATGCTGAAAAGGTCAGGCAGGTGCTGGCGCAGCTGGACTTGCCACCCCACCGCCGCCCAACATTCATCAGCATGTACTTTCCCGATGTTGATGACCAGGGCCATGGGGGCAACGACTCGTCCCTTGCGGCCTCCATCGCCGGCGTGGATACTGCGCTGGGGGTGCTCTTTCATGAACTGACGGAGCGCGGCATCATGGAGGAGATCAACGTGATCGTGGTCTCGGATCACGGCATGGCGGCCACCGATTCCTCGCGCGTCATCTTTTTGGACGATTATGTGGACCTGGAGACGGCTGGGGTGATCGACTGGTCCCCCGTCCTGGCGCTGAGGCCGCCGCCGGCAATTGAGGAGGAAATCTATGCGGCCCTGAAAAATGCCCACCCTCAACTGCAGATTAACTGGAGAAGCGAACTGCCGACCCGGCTGCACTATTCCAGCCACTACCGCATTCCGCCCATCATAGGGATTGCTGATGAAGGCTGGAGCGTCACCAGCCATGCTTGGTATGACGTCAACCCGGCGCGCTTCAACGGGAATAATCACGGCTACGACAACCGCC
This sequence comes from Candidatus Neomarinimicrobiota bacterium, assembly GCA_022560655.1. NCBI lineage: Bacteria > Pseudomonadati > Fidelibacterota > Fidelibacterota bacterium. Next base: position 5,998 of record JADFSS010000030.1, on the reverse strand, counting down.
TTGCGTCCATGCGGGGAATATTCATCGGGTGGGGCCCGGCGTTCAAGAGCGGCCTGCAGGTGCCCGCCTTCCAGAACATTCACCTCTACGCCCTCATGTGCGCCCTCTTGGATTTGGAGGCCGCCCCCAACGACGGCAGTTTTGACTCGGTGAAAGTTCTGCTGAACTGACCGGCGCACTGCTGACCATGGCGCCGTGCGTCAATGAACGGCCTTTCACGGCCTTTCACCGCAGGCGTAACTTGCCGCCCATGTCGAGTCTCACTTTGGTCGGATCCTTGCTGGGCATCCTCCTGGCGTCGGTATTAGGCGCCCTGCCACCTATGCTGGGTCGTTGGAGCGACCGGCAACTGCATCTTTTCATCGCCTTTGGCGCCGGGGTATTTTTGGGGGCAGTTTTTTTCCACCTGGTTCCCAAGGCCATTGCCAATCACCCCGGCAATCTCACCAACGCCATGATACTGCTTGGCTTTACCATCGTATTGCTCGTGGAACGGGTTGTGCTGGGACGGCCGCAAAGCAGCGACGAAGGTCTCGGGCAGCAACGCCATCATGTGCTGGGGATCAGCGCCTTTGTGGGGCTCAGTCTGCACAGCCTGACCGAGGGCTTCGCCTTGGGTACCGGAGTCGCCGCGCCGCAACTGGCGGCAGTCCTGGTGCTGGCCATCATGAGCCACAAGGCCGTGGCCGCCTTTTCATTGGCGACTGTCTTCCGGCTCTCAAATATTCCCCGCAAGCAGGCCGTGATCATGCTGGGTGTCTTCGCCGGCTTGACGCCGCTGGGAGCGCTGCTCTCAGCACTGCTGGTGAACGCACTGTCCCTGTCACAGACGGCCATACCGACTGCTCTGGCGGCAGGAACCTTTATCTATGTGGCCACGATGGACCTGCTGCCGGAGGCATTTCACACCGGACAAAAACGGCTGATCACGTTTGCGGCGCTGAGCCTGGGCATCTTTGCCATGCTGGCCGTGGACTGGCTGGATGTGTAGGCCGCCGAGAGTTCTAGCGGTTCAATATATCCAAGATCGGTGCAAAGTGAGGCAGGTTGGTCTTGTGCGCGTCGTATGAGAAGATGCTGACAGCCCGGTAGCCGTAGAGCCGGGCCATACGAATTTTTTCCGCCGTGGCCGGTGCGTCCTGATTATAGGTGGCCACACCCATGATGACCCTGCGCCGATGCTCGGCCGGCAGGACTTCGGAAATCGAAGTGATATTCTCCAGGTACTGCTGCAGATCGGGCGTGTAATTCATGGGCGCGGCATACTCGAGGATGCCGTCACGAAGCCACTGTGACCAATCCTGAAAGTATTTGTGACGGGCGACGCGGGCATTGGGTTTGACAGCGGCGGTGAGCATGATTTCCTTACCGCTGAGCATGATAACGGCGTGGAGGGCGGTAATCAGATTGGTGATGCGCTGGCGCCGGTAGTCGTTCCAGTCAGCCAGTTTGCCCGCTGCCGGCCCTGCCTCTTCAAAGCCCCCTGACTGCCGGACTTGCAGGATGTCCCGGGGATCGAACCCGTATTCGCTGCGAAACCGGGCCAGGCCTGCTGCGTTGTAGCCGTGGTCCAGATCACCGTAACGGACGTAGTCCAGGTGCAGCCCATCGATGTCGTAATTCAGAATGATCTCGGTGAAAACCGACTGCAGATAGCCGTTGACCTCGGGATGAACCGGGGAGAGGAAAATCCCCTCGAAGGTGCCGTCCCGGGGCGCACCCAGGTCGATGTCCGCCTGGGCCAGACCTGCGGCGTCAACTTCGAGCCACTCGGGGTGCATGTGATAGATGTGCGCTCCGGTCTCCGGTGGCGTACGAGCCGACCAGAGCAGATAAGTGGTCACCCATGCATGGACGTTCAGGCCCAGCTGGTGCCCTCGTGAAATGGCATAACCCAGGGGATCGAAGCCGCGCTGGCGGACGCGGGAGCTGCGGGGCACCAGTAGCGACTGGTAATAGGCATCGCCCCGGCCCCGCACCTGCACAAAAACGTGGTTGATCCCGCCTTGCTGCGCAAACGTGAGGGCAGCGTCGATCTCCTCGCGGCTGACCATGCTGTCCCGGACGATCCACATACCCCTGATGCTCAATGGCTCCAGTTCGCCGCCGGCCGCTACCAGGGGCATAACATAGGCAACCAGCGCGGCTACCTTCCAGGAACGGCTCACAGGCATGCTCAGTACCGGGGGACGGTGAGCGCAATTGAGCAAGTGCCGGATCTTAATCTTTGGTTTTCTTGCCGCCCTTCGCCGACTCCCCGTCTGTATCGGCCTCGGCAGCGGCAGGCGCGATGTCCACCAGCTCAATGAGGGAGACCGGGGCGCGGTCATTGGTGCGGTTGCCCAGCTTGATGATGCGGGTGTAGCCGCCGTTGCGCTCGGCAAACAGGGGCGCGATGTCATTGAAGAGCATGGCCGTGACGGCCTGTCCGTGTTTGCCCGGAAGGGCTTTCAAAACCTGCCGCCGGGCGTGCAGCGTACCCCGCTTCGCGAAGGTGATCAGCGGCTCGACAAAGCTACGCAGCTCCTTGGCCTTGGCATCGGTGGTCTGGATGCGCCGGTGGACGATCAAAGCCAACGCCAGATTGCGCATCAGTGCCTTACGATGGCTGGCCGTACGATTGAGCTTGCGCCCTCTTTTCTGGTGTCGCATGAATCGTCCGCGGGCCTAACTATCGATGAGAATGGGGTCGACCTTCATGCCGAAATATAGCCCCATCTCGCCCAACTTTTCCTGCAGTTCCGTGAGCGACTTGCGGCCGAAGTTCTTGAACTTGAGCATTTCCGCCTCGTCCTTGGTCACCAGTTCGTAGATGGTCATGATCCCGGCGGACTGTAAGCAGTTGTGGCTGCGCACGGAAAGCTCCATCTCGTCGATGCTCTTCTTGAGCAAGCTACGCAGCTGCAAGTCGGAATCGTCAATCTTGGTTTCCACCTCGACGATGGGGGCCGACTCTTCGAAGGTGAAAATATTGGCCATGCCGTGCAGCAGCGAGGCCGCATAATTGACGGCATCCTTGGGCACAATGGAACCGTCGGTAAACACATCCAAGGTCAGGCGCTCATCCAGCACCTTGGAGGCGGGCAGAGGCTGCACGTCGAAGGTGACTTTTGACACCGGGTTGTAGATGGCGTCCAGAAATATGGTACCGATGGGGGCATCGGGCAATTTGTTCATTTCCGCCGCGACGTAGCCTTTGCCGCGACTGACCCGGATCTCCATTTTGATCTCCCGCTCACCGTTCAGGGTGCAGATAAGCAAATCGGGATTGAGCACCTCGAACTGGGGGGAAGCCTTGCCGATTTCCGCGGCCGTGACAGCGCCGCTACCCTTGAACACAACGGTAACGGGGGTCGGTTTCAGTTCATTGAGTTTGAACCGCACCTGCTTCAGATTCAGCACAATGTCGGCCACATCCTCGATGACGCCCGGTATGGTGGTAAACTCGTGCAACACACCCTCAACCTTGATGGAGGTGATGGCGGCCCCCGGTATGGCCGTCAGCAGGATGCGGCGCAGGGCATTGCCCAGGGTGATGCCGTAGCCGCGCTCCAGAGGTTCCACGACCAGGGTCGCGTGGCGGCCGTTATGTTCGCTCAACTGCAGATCGTACTGACTATCTGTGGCTTGCATTCAAATGTCCTTCGGGTACAGGTTATTTAGAGTATAATTCAACGACCAGCTGTTCGTTGACGGTCTCGGGAATCTCATCACGCTGGGGACCGGCCAGAAATACGCCGGTGAGTTTAGCCTTGTCCAGTTCGAGCCAGGGCATCTGGTTTTCATCCGTGATGCGCCGCATGCCGTTATGGATGATCTCCAGTTGCTTGCTTTTCTCCCGGACCTTGACAACATCGCCGGGCTTGAGCTGGTAGGAGGGCACATTGACCATCCTGTCGTTCACCAGGAAATGGCGGTGGCTAACGAGTTGCCTGGCCGCGCGCCGGGTGGTGGCCAGGCCCAGGCGGTAGACGGTGTTGTCCAAACGCGATTCCAGCAGCAACAACAGATTGTGGCCGGTAGGTCCGCCCATAGCTGCAGCCTTCTTGAAGTAATTCCTGAACTGGCGCTCCAGAACGCTGTACAGGTGCTTCAGGCGTTGCTTCTCGCGCAGCTGCAGGCCGTAGGTGGAGACCCTGCGCCTCAGAGACGCACCGTGCTGGCCCGGCGGGTAATTCTTCCTCACAGAGGAAAATTTGGGCGACTCAAATACAGGGTATTCGAGCCGACGGACAACCTTGCCACGGGGGCCCAGATAGCGCGCCATACTGCCTTGCCCCTCCTCAGACCCGCCGCCGCTTGGGCGGGCGGCAGCCGTTGTGGGGAATGGGGGTTACATCCTTGATGGCGCTAATCTCCAGGCCGGCGACCTGCAGGGAGCGGATGGCCGCCTCCCGGCCGCTGCCGGGTCCCTTGACCCGCACCTCAACGGTGGCCAGTCCCATGTCCATGGCTTCCTTGGCAGCCTGCATGGCGGCCTGTTGAGCCGCGAACGGCGTGCTTTTGCGCGAGCCCTTAAAGCCGCTGGTGCCGCCGGTGGCCCACGAAATGACGTTCCCGTAGCGGTTGGTCATGGTGATGACGGTGTTGTTGAAGCTCGCCTTGATGTGGGCGATGCCTTCAGGCTCCACCACAACCCGTTTCTTTTTTTTGCGCCCGGCTGGTCGTTGTACCAAATCCAGTTACTCCTTTATCGCCATTATTTCGGCAGACCCTTATTTGCGCGTCCCAACACCGCGCCTGCGCCCCTTGCGGGTGCGTGCGTTCGTGTGGGTACGTTGCCCGTGCACCGGCAGGCCCCGACGGTGGCGAAGACCACGGTAGCTGCCTATGTCGGTGAGACGCTTGATGTTCATGCTCACCTCCGTGCGCAACTCGCCCTCCACTTTGAACTTATCGGCGATCAGATTGCGAATGGCCACAACCTGCTTTTCGGTAAGATTGTTCACGGGCGTGTCCTGGGGAACCTTGGCCTCATCCAAAATCAGCTTCGAGCGCGAGAGTCCAATGCCAAATATGGAAGGCAGCGCGTAGGCCACGGATTTGTTCCGGGGTAAATCGACCCCTGCAATGCGGGCCACGGACTAGCCCCTTCCCTGTGCGGATGCTGAGGCGATCATCGCATCATCCCTGGCGCTGCTTGTGCCGGCCGTGCACGCAGATGACCCGCACGACCCCCTTCCGGCGGATGATCTTGCACTTGGCACACATTTTTTTCACCGATGCTCTAACTTTCATGTTTCAACTTGCTCAACATTACCATAAACTTGTTGAAGAGTCATAATTGCTGTACGATACGACCTCTTAACAAATCATAAGGATTTAATTCTACTTTCACCTGATCACCTACTAAAACTCTAATACGGAAATGCCGCATCTTACCTCCTAGATAAGTAAGCATCACTTTACCATCATCAAGCTTCACCCGAAACATCGTATCAGGCAATGCCTCAACAACCGTCCCGATCTTCGTCTCTTTAGTGCTCTTATCTTCCGACATTAAATACAAATTCTATCGTATAGGAAAAGCCCAATAAAGTCAACCCCATGCTTAATACGTTGAAAGATCCTCTTTAAGGATAATTTTTTTCGAACGGTCATCAGCGTCGACGCGAAACTTGCAGAGGCTCCCATCAGGGGAATGCCGGTTCTGCATTACTCTCCCCGTGCCCGCGCTTGCCGGGAATACCGCCAACTCGCCAAAGAGGTGTTGGAGCAAAATGCCTGAGGGGGAAGAGATCCGAGAGGATCTGAATAAGGTTTTTCGAGCCGTGCAGGATAAATGGAACCGCCTGAAACAGGAAACGCAGCAACGTGAGAGCAGAATGGAAGACGACAAAGCAGAAAACATCGCCAAAGTGTTAAAAGAGTTGGACGGTCAGTCCTCTACACTTGCGAATGAGATTAAACGTCTACAGGAGCGGAAATCGACGATTGAGACTAACAGCCGGAACTTAAAGAAATACTTGCAACAATCCATGGAATCAGTTGGCAAGCG
>JADFSS010000029.1 GCA_022560655.1 Candidatus Neomarinimicrobiota bacterium | reverse complement strand
GAAGTAGGGAAAAGTCACAACTAAAGTCGTTTTCCCGGATACGGGCCGGATACGGCTTTTAACTTCTCGACGGTGAGGCAGGATACTCAAAATCCGGTGGGAGCAATCCCGTGAGAGTTCGAGTCTCTCCCTCGGCACAAACCATGTGGGACGAGAAGCTTACCCCGCCCGGCGTGCCGAGGATGGCAAGGTGCCTGCTGGCCTATTGACCAGATGAAGCTGCTCCTAGCGAATAGCTAACTCCTCCCGACTTCGCCGGGAGAACCGCTGTAACGCCACCCCGGCCCAGAGGGCCTCGATACCTGTTATCGGGTAGACTCCCGCAAGAGCGCTGTAGAGTGAGGTAGCCGCAGAGGCACCAGCGAAGACCAGAACGAACCACTTAGACCGGGGCTCGAGCCAGTAGGACAAGAACATGATGCCAGCGGCAATGGAACCGAAGAGAGTGAGCATCTCTAGCTCCTTGGTTTCACTGATTGAGGATCTCTATGTAGCGGACCTGACTTTGCTCGGTAGTTCGCGATCCTCGTTGGTCTTGGGGGCCAGTTTTCACTTTGGTAGCAACTGGCCAAGGTCGGCCATGTTCGGCCTCCTCGCCGGTTGCCGCAATCACCTGGCCCCACAGTACCTTCTTCCTCCGACTTTACTCTCAGCTGATGCCAATTTCCGCCCGCAGAAATTCCTTAACACCTTCACCCCCTGTTAACCGTAGCCAGACTGGCCCCTCTTCACGCTCGACCTCAAGCCCAAAGTTGAGGAAGCGACAGCAAAGACGCTCAAATGTGATGAATTCTGCCAGGGTTAGAACGCTCACCGTCTCTGCGGAATATCGGATAGCGTACCCATCAGGAAGTTCCTGAACCTCCTGGACTGCTGACATCATTTGCTGACCTAAGGCCTGATGACGTTCTCTTTGCTCGGGACTCAACACACCCGGCTCGCGCGTGCAGGCGATTGCTGACTCATTTGACTTTTCTGCTATGCTTATACTCATGGTGGTACTCTCCATTTTATGGGTTAATTGCAAGGGGAACAATCCAACGATGGTAATGAAACTAACCATTGACTTCATTTTTTTATGTCCTCAACGATTCGATTGCCATGCCGGTCTTGTTCGGTTGATAAATTTCATTTATGATGCACATGCCATCCGGGCTTTGCTCAGCACATTGCTGCTTGAATTCCAGCAGGGCACGCTTCATGGTCTGCAGTGATTGAATTTTCCTATCGATCTCAGCCACTTTCGACTCTGCGATCCGCTCAGCGGTGCTACAATCTATTTCAGTGGTCTCCAGCAGGCTCAAAAGCTCGCCAATCTCCCTTAGGGTGAAACCAAGCTCTTTCACATCCCTGATAAAGCGTATGCAGGAAACAACCTCTTGGGTGTATTGCCTATAGCCTGATTCTCTTGTCGGAGGTTGCGGGATCAGACCCCGTCTTTCGTAAAATCGGATTGTCTCAACACCTACTCCCGCGCGGCGCGCTGCTTTTCCAATCGTCAGTTGTTCCATAGTGACCTCGCCGTTTGTTATTCTGGACCGCGTCTGCTGGGAACTTAATCACCGTACCATAGTACGGAGTCAAGCAAAAAGTTTGATAAATTGCGAAGAGACGATAGGTTGCGAGTCTCAATGGCCAGGATACATTAGGCTAAGGGGCGCCGGATCTACATGTCCGCGACATTACAACTTTAATGAGCCCTTTAATCTTACGGCTGAGGGGTTTTTAGATATGCCATCAATTTAGAAGCTGTAACTAAGACTGATAGACAGATGAGAGAAGTCGGTCAAGTTGCTCAGATTGCTCCCGTCGTCTCCTCCAAACATGGTGAGGGCAATTTCCAGATCAAAGGCATCTTCCAGGTGAACCTCCACGCCGCCACCGAACATATATCCGGCATTGTCGAGATCGTACAGTGTCTGTGCCCGGACCGTATATCGCCCGTCGATCAAGTCCAGGGACACGTTTGCCATGATGGCATTTTGAGCGATCGCCGCAAATGGCATGCCCATCTTGGGCGGTATAAGATCCTTCTCGTTCACCTCTTCGCTTACAAATTCAGTGGGGGACAGCTGCACAACACCACTTTCGTCGATACCCGTGACGTAAGTGCCGAGATACTGTGCCATCCAGGTACTGACTGAGCCGGAGTAGTCGACTTGCGCCACGTACTGAATATATGGGTTGCGTACAAGGGGATCGTCGGCGTCCTTATCCTCGGTAAGAAAGTAGGCCCCCTCAACTCGAAGCGCCCAGTCCCCTAGGAAGGTGACCAAGTCGTATCCAATTACTTGAGTTCGGAGGTACCCAAGCGCAGTCGGAAATGGTTGCGTCTGAAGAAAAGGAGAGAAGGAGCGGTCGAACCCCGAGAAATAACTAACCGAGATGTCCATGAACGAGGTCGGTAATGTGGCTCGTAGACCGAATTCACTATTACCAATAGAGCGATCGGGTATCATAATCGGTAGAGCATCAGCAGGAGAAGGTCCATCGCCAAAGATGGGGAAATCGGGTTCATTGAGCGGCAGGCGGTTGGGCTGGAACACCGGCGTAATCACTGCATCGATGGTAATATTCCCCAGGTAGAGAATCGCCGAGCCGGCCACCACGCCCAGTTTTCGATCGGTGCCAGGCAAGAAGAGGTAGTAGAAATCGTACGGATTGACATTGTCGGTGGGGTTGTTCCCATCGACGGCCCCCCAGGCCAAAATCTGTTTGCCGAACTTGAAGTCACCCAGATCTGTTGTGATCTCGGCATATGCTTCCCGCACATCAATCACGGCGGCATTGGTGTTCAGGCGGTATTCCAGTGCCGTGCTGAAGTACAAACCAACGCGGTGACCACGCTGCTCGCCGTTGAGGGTCACAAATCGGTGGGGCAATGATAGATAGCGCCGATCGGTCGTCACCCGAATTAACGGATTGACCTCGCCGTGAACGGCCAATTGGCCCGAAATTGTCGTACTTAGAATTAGCAATGCTGATGCTAACTGACGAGTCACCATCATGGTAACCTCCGCAGGTTACGCTCGTGGAACAGTGAGAGCTCCACCCCTGTGTCGACCTCGATATTGTCGAAGATTATATCTGTTGTGTGGCTCGTCTGAACATTGCGAACCAGCATTTTGATCGGCAGCGAATATTGGCCGAATTCCCCGACCTCAATGGTACGTTCTTTCAACAATTCATCGCCTCGGTCATAGTATGATTCTTGCACCACAAACGCGTCAGACTTTCGCACTTTGGAAACAATCCTACCATACGAAGAGCGCAGTGAAGGATCGGGAATACTCTCAAGCGTCCAATACTCGACGCCATCTGTCGTTTCCTCGTGAAGTAAGTTGTAAGTGTAATCCTCGATCGTGCGACTGGTCAAATCTTCGAAGGAGAGATCGGAACCCATAAAGCTGCCGCCCTTTTTGCTCGATGAGATTCGGCGAATTTTTTTGAAGCCGGGCAGCCACATACGCATCTCATCCCCTGATTCCTTTTCAATGGTCAGCAGCGCCACGCCCCGATCATCGGCGGGGGCGGTGAACCAGAGGATCATGTGGGTGTCACCTTTGCGCACCGAGTGGGTCGTCAATGTTCTTCTAGAGCCGTTCTTGGCAGTCAAGATCATCGTCATGTCTGAGGTCAGGTCAACGGGCGAAGATCGCTCATCGATTAGTTTGGCTACCTCGTCAGCCGTCTGGGCCACTGCTATACCTGCTAACAATGGTAGTACAATAAGTAGGTTGCGAATCATTTTTAAGTCCTTTCGAGCAAAATGTTTGGTTCAGGATTTATCACGACGCCGATCTTAGGCAGTCACTTTATCACGCATAAGATGGGTAAGAGTCGCCAAAATGGTCAACGTACCGAGGGCGCATGAAACCATCGAGATGATCACCAACCCGCCCATATATTCCATGGGAACGAACTGCGAGAAGAGCAACGCCGAGAATCCAAACGATACCGCTGCCACATTGAGGATAATGGGATACCCGACGTCGTCGATTGTCGCCTGGCTCACCATATCACGATCCATGCCTTGCTTCAGGAAGTAGCGATATTGCGCAACAAAATGGACTGCAAAATCGACCCCTACACCTATGATGATTGAAGTAAGCAGTGCGGTGACGTGATTGAGTTCCAGGCCGATCCATCCCATCAACCCAAAGTTGAAGATGATGGCGGTGCCCAGCGGCAGGACGGCCAAGAGTCCCCAGCGGAGCGATCTAAAGAAGAACCACGAGAGCAGCACCACCAATATGAGTGAGACCGCTAGGGACCTAAATGAACTTATGATGAGCACATTCACGAAATCTTTGATAAACACGGGAAAGCCTGTAAATCGCACAGTGACATCGTTCGTTGGAATCCCGGCCAAATATTCGTTAATGCGATCGACCATTTCCATAAGCTGAACTGTTGAATTCTGCTTAACTGTCGCGGTGACCAAGCCTTTGCTGTATTCGTAATTGACAAACCCACTGAAGTCATCCGGGTCGCCGGACATGCCGTAGAGCGTGAGCAAGTTGGCTACCTTGTCTCGCGATTCGGGGATAATCTCAAAAGCAGGATCATCGTCCATTATCGTGCGGTGCAGCTTGCGAACAATGTTTGCAATGGATATGGTGCTGCCGACGTATTGTTCCTGCTCAAGGTGAGTCTGAATGTCTTCCATTACCGAGAGAACTGCCGGCTCTTTGAGGTCGCCACTAATTTCAATGGCCAGGACAAGCGTTCCTGAAAAATTGTCATCCACAAATTCCATGCTCTGGCGGATAGGTGATGCTGGCTTGAAGAATGTCAAAAAGTTGACCTCAACAATCACCATTGTAGCCCCTATCAGCGAGACGATTATCAATGCCATGCCGCCGCCCAATACGGCTTTCGGCCTACCCAACACCAACTGGCCGACGCGATGGATAATTTTTTCAAACGCACTCGCGCTGGCGAGTGCCTTGGCAGACAAGCGCCATTTTTTCATCGAGATCAGACTTGGCAATAAGGTGATAGACAGTATCCATGCCCAGGCGATGCCGAACGATATTGCGATGCCATAGCCGGTCATCACTCGCAGGGGGGCAGTAAGCAAGGAGATGAAGGCGGCGATCGTTGTAATCGAAGTTAAAAATATCGGCAGCATGAGAACGTTCATGGTTACCTTAAGAGCCTCGCGGGCATCGTCACGTTCGCGCATCTCTCTAAAGAATCGGGTGATGATGTGGACCCCATCTGCTGTTGCAATGGTCAGCAATATGACCGGCATGGAGCTGTTGAGGACCGTAAAGTTGAACTGATCGCTTCCTGTTAAATAAAACAGCCAGCCTAGAAATCCAGCCATCGCAGCGGTCGAGAGAATGGTAACGGTCAGCACCATGCCGAGGCCTGCTACTGATCGCAGGTTGACCAGTAGGACGAGCGCCAGTATGACCAGAGCAATGCGCATCAAACCAAAGACTTCCGTTCGGACTGTTTCGGAGATGATACCCCTCATGTACGGCATGCCGGCAAGGGAGATTTGGACACTTTCGGGGACAATTTCCAATGCATGGTCAGTCGCAGCCACCAAGTCTTGATCCGTCGCTCCGGCCCGGGGCCAGACAACGATCATGGCATAATCCTTATTGGCGGATAGGAGACGATCGGCAATATCGCTATTGGCCTCGAGGTAGGAAACCATGCTTGCGATGTCCTCAGCGTTAAGATCGCGGTACGACATGAGATCGCCAACCTCCATGAAACCGTCCACATTGTCGATGCGGTTAATGGTCGCCAGGCTCAGCACTTCATCGACCTTGGGATCGTCTTCAATCATGCGGGTGATATCCCAGATCATCGCCAATCGCTCGGCAGTGAAAAGCTGACCATCGCCGCCCAACGACACTAAGAGAGGTTCGGTGGCGCCAAATTGATCTTGCACCTCTTCCCAGACGATGCGAGAAGGCATATCATCCGGGAGAATTTTCAAAATATCATCCTCAAAATGAATAAAGCGTACGCCCGAGGCCAAAAACAAGCTGATCACGACACTGAAAAATGCGATAATCTTTGACTTTTCCATCGTCCAGCGGATGAGTTTCACTTTCATCAATTCTCCTCCAGTTCACGAGATATTCCTGCATAATACTGCTCGATACCGCCTATAATGGTGGCGGTGAACTGAGCCTTGTACTCGGGTGTTCTAACGGCTAAGCCATAAACGTCCAACACATTTTGGAATGCCGGTTCCAATAGAAAGGTTGCGACTATGGATGACATCATGATGGCAACCGACCGGACGACATCCTGATAGGGAAGCTCTTTTCGGTTTAGGTGGGCACATAATTTCGGCTCCCAAAGCTTGATGATCTCCGGCCCCATCACCCGTAATACAGGGGCGATATGCCGGGCACCGGCGGCTATTTCCCGTGCTAGAAAGGAGCGCAGATGTCCCTTACGACTCGCCGTTAGATCGGCATATATATCATATACCTCGCCGATGGCTGATTCCAGATCCTCAGCATCCCCTAAGGCCTTCCCGAGCTGGGAGAATACCTGGCCGGTCACAGATTTAATGACCTGCTCAAAGAGAGTCTGCTTGTCCTTAAAATGATAGTAAAGCATGAAATGATTGATGCCGGCCACCTTGGCAATGTGGCGCATGCTGGCCCCTTCATATCCCTTCTCGGCGAAGGTGTCCATGGCCGAGTCTAAAATTTTCTGCCGGTTTTCGGCTGTTTTTTCTCGGGTGCTATCTTTTGGGCGGGCCATAATATCGATTTCCGACTTTAATTTACCAATCGTTTGGTCAATTAGTCAAGTTAAATATTGAACAATTGGTCAATAAATCTATTTGTCGAGGAGAAAAAGATTATACTCATAAGCATTGAGAGTTTTTTGACTGGACTATTCCCAATAAGATGGAGCCCGTTGAAGGTTCTGGGGAATGATTGGGTCCATCGTCTCTGAATCGAACAGATCGCAATCATCACGGTGTATGTCGTCAAAGCATTGTGAGCTACTTGGGTCTAGAACTCTGAGCCACATTCCCGTTTCCAAGGTTTAGTTCACGCCTCATCCGAAGCGTACAGCCTGGTCACCGTTGGTCAAATTCCGGCCTCGATTTCCTGCCACTTTTTGTATTTCACAACGGGAAGTACTTGAACTGAATAATCATGTGTCATCGGATCTTCAATAGCAGCTGATGATAATCCGCACCCATCTTTGTCTGTTCTAGCCACTACATGACATTAACGGTCATCATCTTATTGCACAGTTAAGGGCGTCTCCCGTCCAGGAAAAATCGGACTCAAAATCCGCTGTCCGCAAGGACGTGAGGGTTCGAGTCCCCCCCCTCTGGGTGTTGCCCAACGGGCAGAGCTTCGGCACGACACTTATGGGACGAGAAGTTTATCCCGAGAGTCCCGACATTTCGGGACGATTCGGGAAATCCCCCCCCCTCTGGGCGTTGCCCAATGGGCAGAGCCTCGGCACGACACTTATGGGACGAGAAGTTTATCCCGAGAGCGTAGCGATTCGGGAAGTCCCCCCTCTGGGCGTTGCCCAACGGGCTGAGCCTCGGCACTCCACTTTTCCACTGAGCAGGGCAAGGCCGATCGTCTCATTGACAAATGAATATTGAAAGCAGCAGGGACGAGAACCTCACCGACCTCGCACATGTCGCGGCTCTTAGCGGTGCGGTCACAGCCTGGTCACAGTGACACCCTTACATGTTGTTGATCAACCTACGGTAAAGGTCTCATAACCTCATAACTGAACTCGGCAGGGGACTTGTTCACGCGAATTTCATGATGGTTTAACAACGGGCTGTTCTGTAGGAGGCTTATCGTCAAGTGGATCAACGGCGGCTAGATCATCCATGGGCAGGCATATTTTGCGCAGGACCATCAGCACCGGGATTACGAAAAGGCTCAAGAATCCACCGGTGATGTAGCCCATCGACAGGGACTGCCGCCGCGCCAGATAGCCAAGGCCCAGCTGCCCCCCAAAGCTGCCTCCACTCCCTACCAACGCGTCAAAGGAGACGATGGTGGCGCGCTGTTCCGACGGGATAAGCCGATGTATGAATGCCTGCCGAACGGGTCCGGCGAGACCCATAGCAACGCCTACAAGGAGATAAAGCCCAACCGCCAGATAGAAATTGTTTGCAATACCTACCCCTATGGCAGCCACACCCACCAGGGTGGCTGTAGCGATGAGGAGGCTGGTGCGCCGCTTAACCCTTTTGGTAAGATAGCCAACCAAACTGTTGCCGACAATGAATGAAATGGAAATCATTGCTGCGATGATACCGGCGACCCAGACGGCGTCTTCGCGCTGGAGAAGACCGAGAAAATAGGGCTGCCAGGCGTAGAAACCCCACATCATGAACAGCGCCTGAATAAAGCTGCCGATCATCAGCAGTTTCACCGTGGGAACCTTCCAGCCGTGGGTCAGGCTGGCGGCGGCGATAGTGCCCATTTCGCGGGGAACCTGTTTCCAGACCAAGGTGCGGGGCGCATAGCCGATATCGTGCATGCTGACCCACGCAACCAGAAATACAAGCGCCAATAATATGGAGCGTACCATGTATGGGAGGGCGAGGTCTAGCGTCCCTAAAAATCCACCACCAAGCGTGCCTACCAGCATGGCGGCACCCATGACCATCCCCCCACGGGCGAAGACCTTATCGAGATCACCCTTGTAGCCTGTGTGGGTGAGGGCATCCACCAGCCAAGCATCGACGGCTCCGGTGTAGAATGTGAATCCCAGGCCAATAACTACCGACATGATGCCGAAGCCTATCAGGCTGCCTGAAGTTTCTGCTATCCAGAGGTAGCCCAGCGTCCCAATGAGAGTGATGATAACGCAGAGCAGGAAGGAGGTTCTGCGACCGCGGGTATCGGCGAGAACGCCAGTGGGGATCTCAAAAAGAGCCATGCTGGCGGTGAAAATTGCGTTAGTGATGAAGACTTCAAAGATATCGAGGCCGGCATTCATGAGAAAGAGAGTGTTGACACCCCAAATCAGTGATGCTGACAGGTTGTAAAAACCGGTTATGACTAAATAATTGCGCTGGACTCGCTTCGGTGTCATGAGTTGGGCAACTTACATTGGGATGGAGCACGACGTTCACTGCAAAATCGTACTTCAAAAAAAACCGCGGATCAACTTACGCATCGACGCCAACCCGCCGCGCGCCTATGGACAACCGCCGCTGCCGCCCGCAACATTGGCGGCGGGCTCACCCCCAGCAACGTCATACATCACCACCGAGAGGTCGTGCCATGGAAAGATTCCTGATCGAGGCGCCCCACGGGCCGAAGGACTGCGCTCAGGCCGCGAAGATTTTTATGGAGAGCGGCTCCCACTTTATGACCCACGCCGACCACGGCTGCAAGGACGGCGAGCACCAGGACCGGCCAAAGGCGCTGATGGACAAGAGTATCCTTTCCATCTACATGCCGACAGACAAGATCGTCTTCAGCGTCAGTCACTTCCTGAAGACCAGCGCCCAGAGGCTGCGGCTGAGCCGCTAGGATGCCGGTGAACATGGAATCCGGCTCGGAAGCCTCCGTCAAGCTCTGTCCTGCCCGGCCGGGCCCACTAGCTGGCTGCCAGGCGTTCACCGGTTTCCGGGTGGAAGAGGTATAGCTTGGCCTCATCGAAACAGACCTGTATGGTATCCCTTTTGAGATAGCCCGGGTCGTAGCCAAGGCGCATGCAGCAATCGCTTCCTCCCAGTGTGAAGTAGACATAGGCGTCGCTGCCCACCGGCTCGATCACGTCGACGGTCACCGGAATGGGTTGGGTCACGGTTCGGTCGGGAGGTTGCTGGGCATCGTAGACGTGCTCCGGGCGGATGCCGATCACGACTTTGTGGGCCTGAATTTGAGCGGCCAGAGTCCCTACCCACTCGGGCAGGGGCAGCATCATATCCTCCGCAACGAACAGCCGACTATTCTCGGAACTCATTTGGCCGGAAAAGAAGTTCATCCCGGGGGAGCCGATAAACCCGGCCACGAACTGATTGGCCGGCTGCTCGTAGAGCCTGCGTGGCGCGTCGATCTGTTGAATGGCGCCCTCTTTTAGAACCACGATCTTGGTGCCCAGGGTCAGGGCTTCGACTTGGTCGTGAGTGACATAGATCATGGTGGTCTTCAGCCGCGCCTGCAGCCGACTGATCTCCAGCCTCATTTGCAGGCGTAGTTTGGCGTCCAGATTGGAGAGCGGCTCATCAAACAGGAAGACCTGGGGGTTCCTAACCAGCGCTCTCCCGACGGCTACGCGCTGGCGCTCCCCCCCCGAAAGGGCCTTCGGCCGTCGGTGAAGCAATGTCTCCAGCCCCAATATTTCCGCGGCTGACGCCACGCGTTCCCTGATCTCCTGCCTGGGAATCTTGCGGTGGCGCAGGGCGAAACTCATATTTTCGAATACGGTCATATGGGGGTAGAGGGCGTAGTTCTGAAAGACCATGGCCACGTCGCGGTCCTTGGGGGGAACGGCGTTGATGAGCCTGTCGCCGATAAAGATCTCCCCTTCAGAGATAGCCTCCAAGCCCGCGATCATTCGCAACAGCGTCGATTTTCCGCAGCCGGAGGGACCCACCAACACCAGGAACTCCCCGTCATCGATGGTCAGATCAATATCGTGTAGCGCCACAACATCATTCTGGTAGACTTTGCGGATGTTCTTCAGTGTGACAGCGGCCACGTCAGGTCGTCTCCCGAAGTTCGTTCAGCGACGCTCCTACCACCGTCTTGACGTCCGGACGGCGCAGAGGTTCAAGGTAGCGTCCCTAGCCCAGGCTGCCATGGTTCCTCAACCAGGCGATCAGTTCTCTGATGCTGCCCTCCGCCAAGGCGATACTGGTATCGGCAGCGCCATAATGCAGGCGCAAGGTATCACCGTCGTCGCGCGCTGTCGCGCCGCAGGGGAACACGACGTTGGGGCCAGCGCCACGACGGGCCCGACTTCGCCGTAGGCCGTGTAGGCTACCGCGTAGCGGGCCAGTTCCGGAAGATAGGTTATGCGGGGATCCTCAAGGCCCCAGTTTTCCTCCGGCTGGTTGTCAGGATCGGGCGCCAGGGTTGGCTCGGCATCGACCTCCCAGTCGTCTTGGCCATTCCGGGACCGGGCAGCGGTAAGTTGGGAGTGCCCCTTTCGATTTTCTACCCGGCACAGAAGCCGCGTCGTGCCGTCCGCCAGCCGGGTTGCGGCCGGATCAAAGACCGTACTCGCGGCATAGGGCCAATCGGCGGCCGTAAGGACGGGATTGGCGGGATAGCGGGTCAGCAGCGGTTTGTCACTGCGGCGTGGCGGCATTTGCTCCTCTTTCCTTGCTTCTCTGCGGTCATGCCTAGCCCTTCAACCCTGAAGTGGCCATGCTTTCGATGAAATAGCGCTGGAACAGCAGGTAGGCGGCAACCATGGGGATGGCCAGCAGGGTAGCCGCGGCCAGGATATTACCTAGCTGGGCCTCGGCCTGTCCCCCCACCGTGAAGAGCGCCACCATCTGCGGCATGGTCATCATCGTCTGGTCCCTGATAACGATGATCGGCCAGAGGACATCATTCCAGGTATTGACGAACGTGATCAGTCCCACGGTGATAAGTGCCGGCTTGGAGAGTGGCCAGACGATCCGAAAGAGGATTTCGACCTCTGTGTAGCCGTCCAGCCGGGCAGAATCGATGAGGTCTCCGGGAATAGCCTTGAAGGCCTGCCTGAAAATGAGTATCCCGAAAGCGCTCACCATGCCCGGGACTACTAGGGCCTGGTAGGTATCAACCCAGTGGAATTTTACCATGAGGATATACATGGGGATCAAAGTAATCTGAAACGGCATCATCATAGTGAAAAGTACGAGGGAAAACAGGAGTTCTTTACCCTTGAAAGTTAGCCGGGAGAGGGCGTAGCCGGTGAGCGACGAGAACACAAGCACGGATGAGGTCACCAGGGATGCGACCAGCAGGCTGTTGAGAAACGCGCGGGCAATGGGAATCTTGCTGAACACTGCCCGGTAACTGTCAAAGACGACTCGGGAGGGCAGCAGACGCAGGGTGGTAATCTCGATTTCGGGTTTGATCGTGCCCAACACCATCCAGAGGAAAGGGTAGATAAAGGTAATGGCGCCACCCAACAGCACCAGGTAAAATAATCCTCTGAGAAGCCGTCGGTTCATAGGTAGTCCCGTTCGACATATCTACGCTCTAACACTACCACCGCGAAGATGATCACTGCCATGGTGAAGCCCAGCGTAGCCGCATAGCCCATCTTGTAGAAGACGAATGCTTGTCGATACGTATACAGGTTCATCGACAATGTGCTGTTGAGCGGTCCCCCGCCAGTCATCACGTAGGGTTCGATAAACAGCGAGAAGCCATTGATGGTGGAAAGGATAATGACCGACAGGAGGATGGGGTTAAGCATGGGGATGGTGATCTGGAAAAACTGTCCGAGCCTTCCGGCACCATCCAGCATCGCTGCTTCATACAGTTGCCTGGGAATGCTCTGCAATCCCGCCAACAGCAGAATGATATAGAGTCCTACGTTCTTCCACGTGGCCATGATGGCAATGGCCGGCATGGCGATCCTGGTGCTGGTCAACCACTCCACCCGGGGCAGGCCAACTGTGGAGAGCAGAGCGTTGATGGTGCCGGTTTCCGAGGCATACAACTGCTTCCACAGAATGGTTACCACGACGCCGGAAACTACTACGGGTAGAAAGTATGCCGCGCGAAAAAAACCCCGGGCGCGTATCTGTTGATTGAGGATCACCGCCAGCATCAGGGCGATCCCCACTTGCAGAGGGATATGGATCATCAGAAACCGGATCGTGTTCCACAGCGATTTCCAGAACAAGGCGTCCGTGAGAACAGTGGAGAAATTCGTCCCTCCGATCCACTGCATGGGCGAAAGCAGGTTCCATCGATGGAGAGTGAGGATCAGGGAAAAAATCACTGGGAAAGCGGTGATGACCAGAAAGTGGAGCAGGTAGGGCGTTACCAAGATGTAGGGGATTGATTTCTCGGTCGTGAACTTCACGGTGCTACCTGGAATCTGACCTTGACCGATAACGTTCCCGTTCGACCAACTTGTTTATGTTGCGCTGCATATCCTGGACGGCCTCCGCAACCTCCTTGGCGCCCCAAATACTGGCGGCTTCGAACTCCTGGGATATGATATCGAATATCTCCTGCAGGTAGATGCTGTGGTCGGTGCCGGCGGTGTAAGTCAGCTGGTCGGCAAAGATTCTCATCATCGGCCGCTCGGCGAAGTAGGCAGCGAAGTCAGGATCGGACTGGATATCGTTTCGCAACGGCAATTGGTCCGAGATTTCCAGCAGCCGGCGGTCGTTGGCTTTACTGGTCATGAATTTGACGAATTCCCAGGCTTCGGCCGGATAGCGAGTAGTGGAGAAGATGACGATATTCTTGGCATCGCCGTAGCTATGCACAGGTCCTTCGCTGGCAGTGGGCCGGGGCAAGTAGGTGACGCCGTACATCTGGTATTTGTCGGGCCGGTAGCGCTGCAGATGGCGCATGAGCCAGGGTCCGGATACCTTGAAGACCAACTTGTCCAGGAGGAATATTTCCTCCTGGAAGATGGATCGGGGGAAATAGCCTGCCGCGTAGTTCTCCCGGAAGAAGCTGAGCACCTGGTGGGTCTCGGGCCGCTCCAGGTTAACCACCCCGTCCTGCATCAGGGTCTCACCAGCGGTGGCCGCAATAAAGAAGGTGTAGAAATCGAAGAAGCGCTCGTACCATTTTGGCAACAGATTCGGGTCGAGCATCCAGATGTCGAAGTGGCCGTCACCGTTGATATCCTTTACCAGTTTGGGGCCCAGCGCCAAAAAATCTGCGTAGGTGACCGGTAACTCGTCCACGCCCGCCTCGGCCAACAGGTCGCCGTTATAGTAGAGCATCAGCGGGTTGGCTTTCCACGGCATCTGGTAGTAGCCGCCGGCGGGGGACCGGAAGCCGTCCTGCAGCAGGGCCGGCACCCGGGAGGTGAGCACCGAATCAAAATCGGCGAATTGGCTCAGGTCCAGCACTGCCCCGGCCTCCCGGTACTGCTCAATGACCCCGGGCCAGACATTGGAGTAGATGTCCGGCGTGGTCTTGCCGACGATGGCCGCCAGTATGACTTCCTCACTGGACTGGCCCGCCGGCACCGGTTGGAAAGTAACCGGAATACGGGTAGTATCGGCGTTCCATTCTTCAACGATCTGCCGGGCGAACTCTATCTCGAAGGAATTGGTGGCACTCCAGTAAGTCAGTTGGCGCTGCTGGTCGGGCCGCCCGCAGCTGAGCATCAGGGCAAGTCCACACACCGCAGGATACCAACGGTTCAATGGAAGCCTGCCTCTGTTGACGGGATTGCGCAAATATGGCTCGCTTTAACCGAAAAGTGCGTTCAGGGACGGACGGATTGTATCTAAGCCGGCAAGCGATGTCAACTGGAATCGAATCGGGTTTCCCGACGCATGGTGCATCTCATCGACCTGGATCATCCGGCTGCCGCTCAGGTTCGTTTTGTATCGGGTGGGCAAATTGCAGCGCCTGCAATGCCTCGATGGTAGATTCAGCGCCGCTGTTCAGGTTCACTTCATCCGGCCCGTTTATCCCGTCGTAGCAGCGACCGGTGGCAGCGTCATACATGCTCTGGCCGGCCCGATTATCACCGCTAAACCAGCCCAGCAGGCGTTGGGCCAGGCGGTTATAGCGGGTCTGACCAGTGAGGGAGGCCAGTCGATGAATCCCCTTAAAGGATGAGCCAATACCATAGGCAATTTGCGGAAAGGGCACGGTGGCTAGCTGCGTAACTGAAGCAGCCGTCACCTCCCATAGATAGCCCTGGTCGGCCTCCCAACGCAAGAAACCGTCGGCCCATCGCTCGACCGCTTGCAGCAGCGTGGAATCCTGACTGAAGGAGAACGCCTCCAGCAGTGCCAGCGCCTGGAGGTTGCCCCAATTGTGCCACCTGTTATTCCAGGAATAGAACATGCCATCTGCCGGGGATTCGGGATCGCGGAGCTGGTACGTCATGAGCCCTTCCGCCAGCAGACCGATCTGCTCACGATAGTCCAGCTCGGAGTGGCGCGTCATCTTCGCCAGGGCCAAGAGAAATTCGGCCGACATATCCGGCGCATCCTGTGGCAACCAGCTCGCGCGCTGGCCGTGGGCCGTCGGGATCAAGGCCGGGTAGCCTGCCAGACTCGCCTGGAGGTGACGGTCGGCACGCTGAAAGCGCGTCTGGAGGGCACCGGCAAACTCGGGGTCTCGATCACGAAAGATGCAATAGGCTGCCGCCAGCCCACGCAACCCTCTCGCGGCCCACCAGCCGAAGCCGGCAGCGCTGTTCCGGTGGGTCGTGTTAATGGATCCGTCCGCCCGTATGAAATTGTACCAAAGACCGTCTTCGCGCTGCATCTCGAGGAGGAATTGGGTCAGACCCCGGGTTAGGGGCAGCAGGTCGCTATGGCCGTAAACCAGGATCTCGGTCTCCAGAACCTCCAGGAGCCGGCCGACATCGTCAACCGCTGAAATGCCTTCGCCAGAGGCTGCCACCGGCTTGTAGGCCGGATGTTCAGCATAAATGTTGACATAGGTCACCTGCCGACCGCCCATTTGCAGCGACTCCACCAGCGCCAGGATATGATTCAGGTTTACCGGTGAGCGAAGCGGTTTCACCTGATCGGTTGATGGCCTGTCCGCCGCGATGAAAGTGACCGCCACCATACAGGCACCTGCCAGTGCGCGACGCCAGTTTGCTTGTGCTCTGCCCATTGATCTAACCCTCCCGGGATTCTGACGGCGTAGCACCCATTGAGTGCTAGCTTACGATGACCACAGCCCCGGATCGAAGCTTTGTGCAGCTGCTGCGAATCCGGCCGGGGGCCGCGGCTAAGACGCCCCCCTCTCGGGCTGTCGGCGGATACCGGCCCGCGAGGCGCAGCTGGCAAAGGCAGGGGTATCCTGGTCTGTATTACCCGAACCGGATTCCCGTCAACGGCGCAGCCGAACACGAACGGCTGCGGCGGCATCAGCTTCGTCCCCGATCCTTATCCTCACCTATCCCTGTGGGAAGCACTTGCATTCCAGTCTTATCCAACGTATACTTACTTTCAGTACTGCCGTACCCGGCGGCACAAAATTGATTATCCAAGCGACCGGCCACGACTTTCACAGTCATCAAACGTGACGGCGGCATGATGTCAAAAACCTTCTGGTCCCGGTCCCGGCCGGAGCGACCAAGCGCGGCTTTCCCTCCAGAGAGTGAGTACCAGCATCCAGCGAGCAGACTGTGCCAGGCCGAATACCCCCCAACTGCGGATAGATCAAGCGGAGAGTTCGCGCTAGGCCGGCGCGACAGCTGCGACTTCCCAGGGTACCCCGACCAGGCCGGAAGGGCTTGAATCCGTGGTGGGATTCGACTGGTATGCGGAGCAGACTGAACTTGGCGGTCGGGGGCGTCAATGCCCACAGGTGGCAGACCCCGCACATCCCGTTCGATTACCTTGTTGCCCGCTGAGACCATCCCTTCGCCTGGGCCATACGGCCACAACCGTCGGCAGTCTCCGGACGCACGGAAAACCGCTCCGCCTCGTGGGAGGTGAGTTTTGACACCCTCGACCAGTCGTTGAACTCCAGGGGGAGCGCTATGGGGACAGCTGGTTAAGGAATAATGTGAATGGCCAGAGATATCCCTTGAAGCCCCCTCTGCTGTTGATGTTGACCCTGCTTTACACCAGCGTCGGCCTCGTTTCCTGCGTACAAAAGACGACCCCGGTCCAACCGACGCTTCCCATTCTCGAGTTCCCACAACAAGGTCTTGATGACAGCGATGCCTACCAGGGGTACACCACCCGCTTCGTACGGGATTCCGATGGGAATACCGTGCAGCTATCCATCGACCGGCGCTCAGGTCGCGTCGTGAATATCTGGGCCGATGCAGTCAATGAGAGCATTGCCTTCACACTGCGTGACACCGCCGGTCAACCGGCCGCTATGCGGTGGGACTCCCCGGGGGTGGAGCTGTCTGCGCGGGCCCCTTGGCGCTATCTGCGCTACACACTGTCGATAGAGGCGGGCGGGGCGGGTATCGGGCTGTACCTGCTGGGATCCATGCGCCAAGAGCGCGACTATCAGTATCATAAGGGGAATCTGCGCCCCTTTACCAGCGGTTTACACGTAGAGCAAGAACTTCGCACACTGCTGCAGAATCTCAAACGACTTCCGCCGCCCAAGCAAGACCGTCTCATCACCCTGCTCAATGCTCAAGACACGCAAGAGTTGCGTACCCGTCTGCTCCCCCAGGTGACCTACCACCAGAGTGAATCGAGCGAACATGTGTTGGTCGAGCAGACCACTTTTGACGGCCGGAATCACCTGTCCCTGGAGCTGAGTGTGGACGGACAGCAGGCGACCGTTGCGCTCACCAACGGCATCATGTCGATCCGTCCCGGCGGAAGCGGGCCCCTTCAGCTGACCGTCCTGATCGGGACGGATTCTCCTTCCCTGACCCCCCTGCGATCCGATGAAATCTTCAATCGAGACTTCCGCCGCTTCTACGATCGTGCGGAAACCGAGGCCGACAACCTGGCGGCAGAGTCCAGTCTGGACGCAGCCAGCTTGGCGGGGCAGGAGCGCTGGTTGCGGTTTCAATGGTTACGCCGCCAGGTGCGCGGCGTTGAACTCCTGGCATCGCAAGAGAAAATCATGGCCGGGCTGCCCAACTTCGCCACCTACTTCGGTCGCGATATGCTGCTGTCCGCGCTCATGCTGGAACCCATCTGGATCCCCGCCATGCTCGAACATGTCATCGCTTCCGCTTTGAGGAAACTGTCCCCCTCGGGGAGGGTCAGCCACGAGGAGGCGCTGGGCAATCAGGCCATACGAGAGCACGCCGCCGAATTCAACCACCTGGCCGGACAGTTCTTTTTGCTCAGAGACCGGGGCGACGAACCGGGAGCCGACAGCGTTTTTGCCTCCGCCACCAAGATCCTCACGAACATGCAGGCTGTGCGGGAAGCCTACTCCATGGTTGATGAAGATTTTCAGCTGCCGGTGGTAGCGGCACGCTACCTCACCAGGCTCGATATTTCCGCCCGACAGAAGCGCCGCTTCCTGCTGTCAAAATCGGGCGACGGCGCCCCCGCCTCGCGGCTTTCACTGTTGATGCGCAACCTGGGTCATATTTCCAGCCTGACTCGCCGTTATGTTGAACAACCTGTGACCGAGAATCTGATTGCATTCCCCCGGATCGACGAACGACGCTGGTTTCCCGGCAGCTGGCGGGACAGTGGGGCCGGCTACGCCAACGGTCGTTACCCCATGGATGTCAATGTGATTTGGGCACCCAAGGCGCTCGAGTCGGTGGGCCAGATACTTGCTACCCTCCGCGAGCTGGGCTGGTCCAATGACGAGCTCGAGTCACTCGCCCCGGAAATCGTCGGCACGGCGATACAGGTCTACGCCCTAGACCCCGAGGCATTGCAAGCCGCGCTCAGCGTTTGGCGGGGCACTGCCAAGCACTTTAGCGTCAGCTTCTCATCGCAGGAGGTTGAGCGCAGAGTCGGGGAGCGGATAAGCAGGTTTACGGCAGCAGAACGGACCTATTGGACCGAGGTTCTAACC
Source organism: Candidatus Neomarinimicrobiota bacterium (assembly GCA_022560655.1). Taxonomy (NCBI): domain Bacteria; kingdom Pseudomonadati; phylum Fidelibacterota; species Fidelibacterota bacterium. Next base: position 7,196 of record JADFSS010000029.1, on the reverse strand, counting down.
CATAGCGACGCCCATCCACAAGGCGTCACGTTCCTGGCCCTGTCCCTGGATGAGGAGGGTGTCCCCATCCCCGTGGCGAACACCGACCCGGCGGCTCTCTGGTTCTTGGAGGACTTCACGGCCGACATCCTGGAAGGACGTCGAGACCCTGCAGAACTTCTCGCGGGACTCGATATGTTTGTCCGGCCCTATCCAGCGGGTCTGTTTGTGGAGGGTTTGGGACCCTTGGTTGCAAATGACGCCTATGCACCCGAGGCTGTCTGGGACAACTTCCGTCGAGACCCTTACCATTCGCCCCGGGTTGTGTGGGGCCGGGAGGTAAACCTGCTGCAGCTGGGACTCGCCCGCCAGATCTCGAGCGCTCTCGATTCGGAGGGCCGGGTCAAGGACCCGCGGCTGGATCCTTACGTCCGCGAATTGCGATCAGTCCTGGCCAAGACCCTCACCGCCGTGGAATCTTCCGGACTCAGACACAATGAGCTGTGGAGCTACCGAATCGTGGACGACGATTTAGCCCCCATCCGCTACCCCACCAGCTCCGACATCCAGCTCTGGAACCTTACAGACCTGGCGGTGCGCTACGCCCTTGCCCGCATCCCAAACCTGTGAGCCGCGAAACTCTGACTGTGACCGGTCCCAGGCGCCTTAGATTCATCGTGACAGCAGAACCCTACCAAGTATGATCCCCAAGGCTTCGATAAACTCTCTCGACGTAGTGATTATCTCCGCCTACTTCTTGGCCGTATTCGGCATCGCCTATTGGGCTGCCCGGGGCAAGAAGAAACGGAGTGACGACTACTTTTTGGCGGGTCGGAACGTGGGCTGGCTGGCGGTCGGGGCCAGCCTCTTTGCCTCCAATATCGGCAGTGAGCATCTCATTGGGCTGGCCGGTGCCGGCGCCTCCGGCGGTTTGGCGGTGGGACATTTCGAGTGGATGGCAGTCCTGATCCTACTCATGTTGGGCTGGGTATTTGCCCCCTTCTACCGGAGGAGCGGCATTACTACGATGCCCGAGTTCCTGGAGCTGCGCTATAACTCCGCTGCCCGGACCTACCTGGCGACCGTCTCCGTGATCGGCTACGTGCTCACGAAGATAAGCGTGTCGCTGTTCGCCGGCGGTCTGATCATCCGGGAATTGACGGGGCTGGACATCTGGACAAGCGCAGGGATCATTGTCATTGTCACCGGCATCTATACCGTGGCTGGTGGTCTGCGGGCCGTCATCTATACCGATATGATGCAGGCGTTCGTCCTGATTCTCGGATCGCTGGCACTCACCATTCTGGGATTGATGGAAGTTGGGGGTTGGCAGGGTTTGAAAGCGGCCGTGCCGGCGGATTTCTTCTCGATGTGGAAGCCCGCCAATCACCCGGACTTCCCCTGGACGGGAATCATTTTTGGAGCGCCTATTCTGGGGGTGTGGTATTGGTGTACCGACCAGTATATTGTTCAGCGCGTGCTCGCGGCCCGCAACCTGAAAGAGGCCCGGACCGGAACCATCTTCGCCGGATTTCTAAAGATCCTCCCGGTGTTCGTTTTTGTGCTGCCAGGCTTGATCGCTGCCGCACTCTTCAGCGGCTCGGCCGAGGGTGTAGGGGATCATGCCCTGCTGGCACTCGTCACACGCGTGCTGCCGGCAGGGCTCACCGGCCTGTTCATTGCGGGGCTCATGGCGGCGCTCATGAGCTCGCTGAGTTCGGTTTTCAATTCGTGTTCCACGCTGATCAGCTGGGATTTTTACAAGAAGATGAAGCCGGATGCCACTGACGCACAGCTTATCACCGTGGGTCGCATTGCCACCGGCGTGCTCGTGGTCCTCGGGTTGCTGTGGATACCCTTGATGAAACATATCTCATCCCAACTCTACATCTACCTTCAAAGTGTCCAGGCCTACATCGCTCCACCGATTGCCGCCTGTTTTTTGCTGGGGCTGTTCTATCCCCGGCTAAACGGAAGCGGGGCCATCTCATCGCTCCTTACCGGGTTTGTGCTCGGTGCGCTGCGACTGGTGCTCGAACTGGTTCACGGGGGTGACCACACGGGTCTGGCTGACGGCAGCCTGTGGGCCTGGATCGCCGAGATCAATTTTCTCCATTTCGCGGTCCTCCTGTTTGCCATCAGTAGCGCAGTACTTGTGATCGTGAGTCTCTTGACACCGCCTCCGCGAACGGAGCAGATTCAGGGCCTGACCTACGCGACGGCCCTTGCGGCCCCTGCCGGGGCGTCAGCGGGCCTGGACGTCGGAGAGGCACTATACTACCCCGGGCGCAAAAACCAGATCATCCTTTCAATCGTGCTTGCTGCAACTGTTGGCGCCCTGTGGATCATTTTCGCCTGATGCCTTGTTCTGCGGGCTTGCCGATCAACAGAGCCAGCGTCCCCAGACGGGCTCTGAACAGGCGGAGCACCCCACCCGCCCAGCTGCCAGCATCCAGAAACGTGGCCAGGGAGAGAAAGTGGCCTCGAAATCCGTGCCGCGCCGATGATTGATCTGCTGATCGTACTGGCCTTCATCGCCTACAGCATCTCCAACGGCCTTCGGGCCCGAGCGCGGGCTTCCGAAAACCTTGAGGAATACTTTCTGTCCGGGAGGACCCTCCGCGGCTGGCGAGCCGGCATCAGTATGGCGGCGACCCAGTATTCAGCGGGCACGCCCCTGCTAGTCTGTGGGCTGATTGCCAGCGGCGGCATCTTCCTGGTCTGGAGGCTGTGGATATATGGCCTGGCCTTCTTGATGATGGGATTCTTGCTGGGAAAGAGTTGGCGCAGGGCAGAGGTCCTGACGGATGCGGAACTTACGGAGATCCGCTACAGCGGGCGGGGCGTTTTGGCTCTCAGGGGACTCAAGGCAATATACTATGGGACGATCATCAACTGTGTCGTCATGGCCATGGTTCTGGTTGCCGCCACCCGCATTTCAGAGACTTTTCTGCTCTGGCACGAGTGGCTCCCCACCGGTATGTATACTACGATTTACGGCTGGGTTGCCGCTCTGGGGATCAGCCTGTCTTCAGAGGCCACGGGTCTTGAGACCTACATAGCTACCACCAATAACGTCATCAGTATCGTGTTGATTATTGCCTTTACGACACTCTATTCTACCACGGGTGGGCTCCGGAGTGTGGTGGCCACCGATATTGTACAGTTCACCATTGCCATGACCGCAACGCTCATTTACGCCATTATTGCGGTGAAGGCGGCCGGCGGGCTGGGGGCGATGGGTGACAAACTGGTGGTGCTTTATGGATCGGTCCGTGCTGGTGAGATGCTGTCATTCAGTCCCCGAGGGTGGGAGGCCTTTGCCCCATTTGCGGTGATCATCAGTCTTCAATGGTTCTTCCAGATGAACAGCGACGGCACGGGCTATTTGGCCCAGCGCACCATGGCCTGCCGCACGGACCGGGATGCGCGGATTGCGGGCTTTGTTTTCACGTGGGCCCAGATTCTGCTGCGGTCACTGCTCTGGCTGCCAATTGGGGTGGCATTGCTGATCATCTATCCCTTCGATCCCGCGACCGCCGGAGGCGATGCCTTTGTGGCCGGCAGGGAGCTCCTGTTTGCCACGGGAATCGATGACCTGCTGCCCGTTGGCGTCCGCGGATTGATGCTGACGGGGATCCTGGCGGCATTGGCCTCCACTCTCGATACCCACCTGAACTGGGGCGCCAGCTACTGGAGCAACGATGTTTACAAGCGCATTATCAGCGAGACCTGGTTGAAGCGAACCCCTTCGGCCAGGGAACTGGTCGTGGTGGCCCGGTTATCCAATATCCTCATTCTCGCCATCGCCCTTACGATTATGGCAAATCTTGGGTCCATTCAGAGAGCCTGGCAAATCTCGCTCATTTTTGGTGCCGGGGTGGGATCCGTGCTGGTGCTGCGGTGGTTTTGGGAGAGGATCAATCTATATTCCGAACTCTCAGCCATGGTGGTTTCATTGGTCCTTGCGCCCATTCTCCTGCTTACGGTGCAGCAGGACTGGCTCAAGCTCCTTTTGATGTCGGTTCTGTCCACCCTGACCGTCCTGATTGTGACCTGGTTGACACCCCCAACGGACGAGAGTGTCCTCACAAGTTTCTTCCGGCGAGTCAGACCTCCGGGCTTCTGGAGGGAAACCGCGCTGAAAGCGGGGATCGATCCAGAGGAATCAAAGCGTGAGTTCTGGGAGGGATCGTATCTGGTCATCACGTGCGGGCTGTCGGTATTTCTGCTCCTGACGGGGATCGGGAAATTGATTCTTCCTGCCCTCGACAGCTCCCCGCTCTATCCTTGGGGCCTTATTGCAGGTGGCCTGGCAATCATTCCCCTGTGGTGGAAAAAGGTGTTCAATCCTGGCACCGACGCAATGTCAAGTCCTTCTCATTGAGCACAGACCTAGTGACCCAAAATCCACTGAATCGGGTCTCATGCGGGTGCTCAAGTACGGGCTGTCGCCATGTTCCCTTATTCGCCCCAACCGGTCTACCCCATGGGTGGCAGACCTACGCGACGGGTTGAGCCGCTTATGAGAGCCAGCGGCAGAACTTGATGATAGCCAGACCCTCGCAGAGCGTCCCTGCCGGCGAGGATGCCAGCAGGGACCGTTGTAATCGCTGAGGTTGTTCGTTGCAGCGCCTGCGTGAATGCGGCGAGCGGTATGATCATGGAGCTCGTATGTACCCGTGCTCAAGGGGTTGGATGAATAGAGCACGTGGCCGGGCTGTTGGCGGCGAGGATGAATAGGATCAAGAGTCTTGAGGACTACAGCGACGTTGTCGCCCATGACGTGCTTGATGAGATACGGCAGGCGGCAAGCCGACTGTCCGGCGTTACTGTGCTGCACGTAAATGCCACTTCATACGGCGGCGGCGTGGTCGAAATCCTGGACAGTCTCGTGCTCCTCATGAATGATTTGGACGTCAGGACGGATTGGCGGGTTATCCACGGGACGCCGGACTATTTTGAAGTAACCAAGAAATTCCACAACGCTCTCCAGGGTGAGGACGTCACCTTCAGTGCCAGCGAACTGGAGCTGTACAAAAGAACCAATGAGAAGTTCAGCGCTTTTGCCTTCCTGGATCACGATTGTGTGATCATTCACGACCCCCAGCCTCTGGCCCTGGTCCATTACACGCAGCACACGGCCCCCTGGGTATGGCGTTGCCATATTGATATCACGCGTCCCAATGAGCTGGCTTGGGGCATGCTGTCGCCGTTCATGCTCCAATATGAACGCATGATCGTATCCTCCGAAGGCTACCGGCGACCGGATCTGGCGATCCTGCAGCAGGTCATGGCTCCCTCTATCGACCCCTACTCGCCCAAGAATAGGGCGCTGTCGGAGGAAACCATTCGAAGTCACCTGGAGCGGCACGGCATCCCAACCGACCTACCCCTGATTACGCAGGTGTCCCGCTTAGATCCCTGGAAGGATCCCGAAGGCGTCCTGGCAGTATTTGAGCAGGTGAAACGGGAAGTCGATTGCCGCCTGGTATTCTGTTACAACCTGGCCAGCGACGACCCCGAGGGTACTCGTATCGAAGAAAGAATGCTAAAATTAGCCCAGCCGTACCTTGCGAAAGGGGAGGTCCTTTTTGTCCGGGGAGACGATCCGCTCCTGGTCAACGCTCTGCAGCGCCATTCCAGCGTGATTCTGCAGAAGTCCACCCGCGAGGGATTTGGGCTTGTCATCACCGAAGCAATGTGGAAAGGTGCGGCCGTCGTGGCGTCGAATGTAGGCGCAATACCTCGGCAGATCGAAGACGGCGTAAACGGGTTCCTGGTGGAGCCGACGGACACAGTGGGTTGCGCCGCAAAGGTCGTTCAACTGCTCACCGACCGTCAGCTGGCCGCCGAGATGGGCCATGCTGCCACGGAGTCAGTCCGGAAGAATTTCCTGATCACGCGCCACCTGCTGGACTACTTAAACCTGATCGCCGAGCTCATCGACCGCCCTTGAACGCAATTCGCCATGAGCATCCCCATCTCGAGCCGGTCGACATCCTGTTTTCCGGTGGGTGGCTCCCACCGCGAATATTCAGTATTTTAAGCCTGGACATGTTAAATTTCCGGATACCGATGATGTAGTTTCGGTGGGCAGGTACGTGGGCCACGCTCAAAGAACATAAGTGGCGCCGTTTATGCGATGAGGAGCCGGTGGGAGCGACGCCGCTGGCGTGAGCCAGAACCCTGCTGCGAACCGTAGTATGGTAGGGCAGAGAATCATATGAGTATCCGTGATGTCATGCTGGTGGTCATTGCGTGTGGCGTGCTGGGCATGCCCTCCGGGGCGGAGGGCAAGGGAAAGGTGAGAAGTGCCATCCGCTTTGAAAACTTGCGGGAGCAGGTGGGAATTGATTTTATCCACTACGCCCCCCGCCCCCGCTGGTGCGAGATTGGACCCACCCTCAGGGGCGCTGCTACCAATGAGGCCCTGGAATTGATCTTCCTGGAAGGGAAAGAGGCCTGGAAATCTCGGGAGCGGCTCCTGAACCTGGAGGAGTTCGCCCACCTCCATCTGATCAAGATGAATGGCTCCGGGGCGGCCTGGCTGGACTATGACCGCGACGGCGACTGGGACCTCTACCTGGTCAACGGCCAGGGGCCGGGCCAGATAAGCAATGCGCTGTACGAGAATCTGGGCGGAAAATCCTTCCGACGTAAAGTCTCCGGCGCCGAAGATCTCGGCGAGGGGATGGCTGTCTCAGTGGCCGACTATGACAATGACGGCTATTCCGACCTGTTCGTCACCAACTACGGCAATTTCATTCTCTACCATAATGGTTCTGATGGGACATTTACCGATGTGACCGCTACGGCCTTTCCAGAGGGGCTAGGGGATCGCTGGTATGGCGGGTCAGCATGGGGAGACTACGACCGGGATGGCGACCTGGATCTGTATGTCACCGCCTACGTGGACTTTGCCTGGCGTCCCGCGAATACCAGTCTGCGCTTCCCCATGGACTTTGGGGGGCTGCCCAACACCCTTTACCGTAATAACGGGGACGGCACCTTTACTGATGTGACCGCTGCGGCAGGCGTTGGGGATGCCAAGCGCAAGTCCATGCAGGCGATCTTCTCGGACTTCAATGACGATGGCTGGCCCGACATCTTTGTGACCAATGATACCGATGCCAACAGCCTCTACCTCAACCGCGGGGATGGCACCTTCAAAGCCTTCTCGGGGCCCAGTGGGCTGGGCACGACCGATGGACGTA
>JADFSS010000028.1 GCA_022560655.1 Candidatus Neomarinimicrobiota bacterium | reverse complement strand
TCCACCAGGAAGGCGTCGCCGATGGTCTTGATCTCCGTGCCGTGGTGCTGGGTAAAGAGGGGGCGGAGCAGCTCCTGGTGCTCCTTGAGCAGTTCCAGGGCCAGGGCTTCATTCCGCTGGGATAGAGCAACGTACCCCACCAGGTCGGTGAACATGATGGCGGCCAGCTTGCGCTCAGTCACGGTCGGAGCCCTCCTGAACGCCGTGTTCGTCCGCCCGCGCCGCTGCGGTCAGCACAGCTTTGATGGTAGGCCAATCGTAGCCCCTGCGCTGGAGATACCCGCTGAGCCGCCGGCGACGGGTCTCCAGCGGCAACCCCTGGGACGATTGCCAGCGCCGCAATACACGGGGCAGAATGCCGGCGGCCAGGTCCTCCCCCGCAAATAGGTTGGCGACCACTTCAGCGGCCAGTTCCGCTTGGACACCTTTGGCGCGCAGCTCGCGCCGCACCCGGGCTGGCGCCCACCCCGCCCGGGTACGCTTTTCCTGAGCGTACTGCCGGGCAAAATCTTCGTCGCTCTGGTAGCCGTCCGCCTGGAGGTCGGCGATCACCGTCTCTGCCAAGTCGGCCGCAAAGCCCTTGCCGGCCAGGCGCCGGCGCAGCTCCTCGGCGGTGCGGGCGCGTACTGCCAGCAGTCGAAAAGCCGCCTCCCTGATGCGGCGGCTCTCATCATCAGGCGCTGGCGGCTTCATCCTGCGGGATTCTCGCGTGGCGTGTTGCCGTCGGAAGCTATGCTGACTCCTCAGCATCCGCCGTCTCCGCCGGGGCCGCTTCCCCGTCGGTAACCAGCCCCAGGAAACTCCTGACGGCCTTGGCAATCTCATCCTTTAACGCGCTGTTCTCCGTCAGGAACTGGCGGGCATTCTCCCGGCCCTGCCCAAGACGCATGTCGCCGTAGGAATACCAGGAACCGCTCTTCTGAATGATGTCGGCCTCCAGGCCAATGTCCAGCAGCTCCCCCTCAAACGATATACCGGTCCCATAAAGGATGTCGAATTCGGCGTCCTTGAAAGGCGGCGCCACCTTGTTCTTGACCACCCGCACCCGGGTGCGGTTACCCACGTGCGTATCGCCCTCCTTAATGGCGGCGATACGGCGGATGTCCAGACGCAGCGAAGTGTAAAATTTCAGTGCCCGGCCGCCGGGGGTCACTTCGGGGTTGCCGTACATCACCCCCACCTTCTCCCTTATCTGGTTAATGAAGATCACCGCGGTGTTGGATTTTGAAACCGAGCCGGTGAGTTTACGCAGTGCCTGTGACATGAGCCGGGCTTGCAGTCCCACGTGGCTGTCGCCCATCTCACCATCGAGTTCCGCCTTGGGCACCAGCGCGGCCACTGAATCGATGACGATGGCATCGATGGCACGGCTGCGTACCAGCGCTTCGGTGATTTCCAGCGCCTGTTCTCCCGTATCAGGTTGCGAGACCAGCAGATTGGCCGTGTCAACACCCAGCTTCTGCGCATACCCCGGATCAAGGGCGTGCTCGGCATCGATAAAAGCGACGTAGCCACCCGTTTCCTGGGCCTGGGCAATGATGTGCAACGCGAGGGTGGTCTTGCCGGATGCCTCGGGGCCATAAATCTCCGTAACCCGCCCCCGGGGAATGCCCCCCACACCCGTGGCGGTATCCAGCGCCAGCGAGCCCGTGGGAATCACGTCAATGGGCACGATAGCCCGATCTCCCAGGCGCATGAGCGAGCCCTTGCCGAACTGACGGTCGATGTAGGTGATGGTGGCTTCTACCGCTTGGGCTTTCTGCTGCTGCTCGTTCATGATTTCTCCTGCTGCGCTGATATTAATTGAAAGCTGGCCAGCGAGTCATAGATGACCCCATTACCAGCCGGACGACTTTCGAATAGTACCAGCTTTTCCAAAGTACATTCAACCGGTGTATACTCGGCGTTCAGGAAGTTAGTTACGTCCGGTGTGATTTTCTGCGGATAACGCACGCGGCCAATGGTTATGTGCGGGGTAAACTCACGTTCCTCCCGGGGAAATCCTAACGGGCCGACCACCTGGTGGATGGCCTCCTCCAGCGCTTGCAGCCGCTCCGTCTGGCCGTTTACATCCAACCAAAGAACCCGGGGCCTTGTTGCGGCCGGGAAGACTCCCGTACCCGTGACCCGCACCTGCGGCGATTGGAAGGACGCCAGTTGTTCCCGCATGCCTTCAGCGATTTCATTGACCGCCTGTTGTGGCGTAGCGCCAAGGAAACGCACCGTCAGGTGGATGTCGGTGCCCTTCACCCAGCGGACAGCCCGCCCGGGGTCTTTCACGAGGGTGCGCAGTCCCGCCGCCCTGTGGGGCACCTCGCGGGGCAAATCGAAGCCTAGAAAGACCCGCATGATTTTATCACTCAAGGCTCAAAAGCTCCTGCCGCAATAGGTTGAGTGCCATCTGGGCGGTGGCCGCTTTGTGGGCTATTCGGTCCGGCACCAGGTGTGCTTCCCGTGATACCGTTCGATGGGGACCGGACACCGCCACGAAGACCAGCCCCACCGGCTTATCCGCTGTCCCCCCGCCGGGGCCTGCTATGCCCGTGGTGGCCACCCCCCAATGGGTGCCCAGCAAGGACTGCACCCCCGCTGCCATTTCCCGGGCTATGGGCTCACTTACCGCGCCTTGGGTTTCCAGCGTATCCGGACGGACCCCAAGTTGAGCAATCTTCGCCTCGTTGCTGTAGGCTACCACAGCTCCCAGCAGGTAGGCCGAGGCACCCGGGATATCGGTGAGCCGCGAGGAGACCAGCCCGCCGGATGATGATTCGGCCACCGCCAAGGTTTCTTTCCTGTGGCTCAGCAACGTTCCCACGGCAGCCTCCATGGTGACATCATCGCGGCCATATACCACGCCGCCCAGCTCGGATTCCAGGGCCTCGGCTAACGCTCCGACGCGCTGCCGGATAGCAGGACTGTTGTCGACGCCCCGAATGCGAACATCAAGCCCCGTGTATTCCGGCAAAAAGGCTACACGCACGGAATCGTCCTCTGGCAGGAGCGGGGCCAATCGCTCTGCAAGTGCGCTCTCGAACATGCCAGCCGTGCGTAACGTCACCCACGGGATGCTCGCCCCGCCACCCAGGCCGGGCAAAACGTGTTCACGCATGATGGCTTCCATTTCCGCGGGTACTCCTGGCAGGACATAAAAAGTCGTGCCAGCGGAATCAAATTCAAGTCCCGGCGCGGTTCCCACCGAGTTGGATAATAGTTTGGCCCGGGTGGGAATTTCGGCCTGTGAGCGGTTATTGTCGGGAATATCGTAGCCGCGCTGACGGAACCGATCCACCAGGACCTGCCAATAGTTTTCGTCAAAGTGCACATCGCTGTGGAAATAGCTGCAGAATGCGGCCTTGGTGACATCGTCAGGAGTAGGCCCCAATCCTCCCGTGACAATGACGATGTCCGCCTGCCCATCCAGACGGCTCACCAGATCCACTATGGCCCGCTGCTCATCCCGCACCGAGGCCATGCTCACCACAGTTACACCGCGCTGCAGCAGGCGTTGGCCAAGCCAGGCGGCGTTAGTGTCCACCTTGAATCCATCCAGCAGCTCGTCTCCAATGGTGAGAATCGCTGCCTTCATATCAGCAGTCGCAGTGCCAACACGGCACCGAGTGTTACGATCCCGGCGGCCAAGTCGTCTAGCATCACTCCCCAGCCGCCCGGCAGCGCTTCCAACCGTCGAATGGGCCCCGGCTTGACGATATCAAGCACCCGGAACAGGGTGAAAGCAACCAGGTAGTGCCACACGACTTGCTGGGCCGCCAGGAGTGCGCACCACATGCCGACCACCTCATCGATAACGACAATGGACGGGTCACGCCCGCCGCTGAGCCGCTCCATTCTGCCCGCCGCCCAGATCCCGCCCGCTGTCACAATGACGATGAGTCCAAGTTGCGGAACCAGCTGCGCAGGCGCCAGGAACCACCAGAATAGTACGGCGGCCAGGCTGCCCCAGGTGCCCGGGGCAGGCTTGAGATAGCCCACGAAACCGAAGGTCCCGATGACGGTGGCTAAAGCATTGGTGATGGAGTTGACCGGCTACTCGGAGTTGGGTCTGGCCAGCGCGCGCAGACCGGCGCGATTGACGACCAGATAATCGAAACCGGTATAAACGGTGAACAGCATGGTGATCACCATCGCCACCGGAATAATTTTTGAGCGGTCAATGAGGTCGGTCACCCATTCAACCTGATAGGATTGCATGCTGAGATAGCTAAGAATTAGAATGACGATGGCAATCTGTACGGCGGTTTTTCCCTTCGCCACATTGCTGGTGGCCATGGGTGTGGCGCTGCGCTCGAGCAGGAACCGGATGGTGGTGACCACCACATCCCGCAGCACAATCAGGGCGACCATCCAGGCGTAAATCAACCCCATGGTGACAAAACTGACCAGCGCCGACAGCACCAGGAGTTTATCTGCCAGGGGATCCAGCAGTTTGCCAAAGGTCGACTCAATTTTCAGCTTGCGCGCCAGATAGCCGTCGACTATGTCGGTGACACCCGCAGTGATAAAGATCACCAGAGCCAACAGGTATCTATGATCGCCGCCCCAGAACAACAGATAAATAAAAACCGGCACCAGAAGCATGCGCATCACCGTGAGAATATTCGGAAGGTGGATGATCACATTTCAACCCTGGACGTATAAGCACTCGCAAGGGTGGCCTCGTCGGTGAATTCCAGGTGTGAGCCCACCGGCACGCCCCGGGCCAGCTTGGTCACCTTAAGGGGCAAATCGGCAACCTGCCCGTCAATGTAGAGCGCGGTGGTGTCGCCATCCATGCTGGGGTGGGTAGCAATGATCAGTTCCCGAACACCGGACAGCCGCTTGAGCAGATCGTGAATATGCAGATCCTCCGCCGTGATGCCCTCCAGCGGCGAGATGAGGCCACCCAGGACGTGATAAAGACCCCGGTACTCTCCCATGCGTTCCAGTACCAGCACGTCGAGCACCCGCTCCACGACACAAATAGTGTCTGCATCCCTGCGGGAATCGAGGCAGATTTCGCACAGTTCCCGTTCGGCAATGAAGTGGCAGCGGGGGCATTCGTGGATGCGTTGCTTGAAGTTCACCAGAGCGTCGGCCAGATCCTCAACGGTCTGATCGGGGCTGTCGAGCAGGTGAAACCCCAGGCGCTGAGCCGTCTTCTTCCCGATGCCGGGAAACTTAGCCAGCTCCTGGATAATTCGGTCCAGTGATGGTGGCAGACCTTCCAATTAGAGCTCCGGCACGTTGAGTCCGCCCATCATTCCTCCGGTCACAGCGTTGAACCGCCGCTGGGATTCCTCCTTGGACTTATCCGTAGCTTGGCGCACCGCAGCCACCACGAGGTCCTCCAGCAGCTCCACATCCTCGCCCAGCATTTGGGGGTCGATGCTCACGCTGATCAACTCCTGTTGACCATTGACCACCGCGGTCACCATTCCGCCACCGGCCTGGCCTTCCACCCGCAGCCCGGCCAGCTCGCCCTGCAGGGCTTCGATCTTGTCCTGAACCTGTTTGGCCTGCTGCAGAAGGCCGGCCATCATATTGCCCTTGGGAAACATCACGAGCTCAGTACTCCTCCCCCTTAAATGTATCGATCAATTCATCCAGCATGGCCTGATCCCTGGACGACGCCTCTTTTGAATGCGCCTCCTGCGGTCGAGTTTCCGGTATGATCGGCAATAGCCGGATTTTCCAACCGGAATGCGCTTGCACAATGGACTCCACCAACTCGCGCTTGTCCATCAAGATTTTTAGTTGCAGCGCCTTGCTGGCCGGCAAATTTACCGTGAGGTTGCGCCCCTCAAGGGAGGCGAGCTCGGAACCTTCCAGCGTTGCCGCCGTCCCCTGGCTGCGCGTCGCTACTTCATCGACGATCTGCTTCCACAGCTCCCTGAGCTGCGCCAATCCATCGGGCGGAATGGCTTCCGCGTCGTCGCCCGTTTCAGAGGTCCGACGCTGGGCACCCGCGGCGCCGGCGACTTGCGACCCCTGCCGGCTGAATGACCGCTTGATGGAGGCCTCGGGCGGGTTCGATTGTGGTTGCGCCCCCGTGGAAGGTTCCCTCTCGGCGGGACTGGACTGGCCGGTTCTTTTACTGCCGGTGGGCGGGACGGCGGCCTCCTGGCCGGGAGGCAGGCCCCCGAGGCCTTCCAGGACCTCCCGTATGGAGACCACCCGGTCCAAGGCGGTCATCTTGAGAAACTGGTGCTCCATGAGGATGCGCGGTTGCTGGGCGTAGCGCAATTTTGCCTCGGTCTCCAGACCAATGTCCAGCATGCCCAGAAGATCAGCGGTCTCCATGCCCTCAGGTAAGGCGACTGGCACACCCTTGGAGGCCAGGCGGGGGTCGCCCGTCTCCAACTGGAGGATTCCATCCCGCAGAAACTGGTTAAAGCCCTGGGCTACTTCCTTGAGATCATAGCCGCCATCAAAGAGTTCAGCCACTTTTGAAAGAACTGCCTGAGCATCATGTCTGCCGATGCTGTCCAGAAGACCGGCAAAAAAAGCGTCCTCCACCAGACCCAGCACCGCCACGACAGCGGCCTCGTCAATCTTGCCCGATTCGTAGGCGATCACCTGGTCCAGGAGGCTGAGGCTGTCCCTGACGCTGCCCTCGGCCTTGCGGGCCAGAAGAACCAGGGCATTTTCGTCGTAGGAAATCTTTTCGTCGTCCAGAATCTTCATCAAAAGGGTAGCAATATCGGCGGCAGGCACCCGGCGAAAATCGAAGCGCTGCGTTCTGCTCAGGATGGTTTGGGGTACCTTTTGGGGATCGGTGGTGGCCAGAATAAACACCAGCTGCGGAGGTGGCTCCTCCAGGGTCTTGAGCAGAGCGTTGAAGGCCGGGATGGTCAGCATGTGGACCTCATCAATGATATAGATGCGGTGCTTCCCACCCGATGGGGGATACTTCGCGGCCTCCCGCAGTTCGCGAATCTCATCGATCCGGCGATTGGAAGCGCCGTCAATCTCCAGGACATCCAGATTGCCCCCCCTGGTAATCTCAGCGCATACCTGGCACCGGTTACACGGGTTCATTCCATCCGAGTTGGGGCAGTTGAGGGCCTTGGCCAGAATACGGGCTGTGGTGGTCTTCCCCACGCCCCGGGGACCGGTGAAAATGTAGGCGTGGGCCACACGTCCCCGTTTCAGGGCGTTTTGCAGCGTTTTGACCACGTGCGCCTGGCCGATAAGCTCTTCGAACACCTGGGGACGCCATTTTCGGGACAGGACCTGATAACTCATGGGCTCAAACTACCACGTGCTTGGCCTTGACGGACCTGCGCCAGCAAGGCGATTTAGGGGGCAGAATAAGAATCACTGAGCGGGAAGGCCAACGCGGCCCGAACTGGCTGTGGAGTTGAAGGGAGTCGAACCCTCGACCTCAGCGTTGCGAACGCTGCGCTCTCCCAGCTGAGCTACAACCCCATTTTGGGCCTCCGCCCGACCAAAGTTAGAAGGGGCCACCAGGTATTGCAAGATGCAACGGTCAGCCCCGGTCAGTTCTGGTGCGCGTAGCGGCATGGGGCTACCTTAGCCTACTCGTCTCTGGTATTTGAGTTGGCTTCCCTAGCGCGATGCTCCAGCCGCTTCTCGATCTCACTCAGGTTGTCATCGTTCTCCAACGCCTGCTCCTGCTCGTCACCGTGTTCGGGATTCAGCATCGACTTCATGCGGGCATGGTCTTCACGCGATTGATTGACCATATCGGCAAAGAGGTTGGAGACTTCCGCATTGAAATCCTCGATGGTTGTCTCCAGCCGAGTCATAAGCTCATCAAAGGCGGGCGTGCCGTATTTCTCCAGGACGGGGGCGGCCAGCCCACTGAGCTTCTGCTCCATGATCTCACGGTTGGTTTTTGGCGGTAGCGCCTCCTTGATCTTGGCTGCGCCCTTATTGGCCAAGCCCCTGGACTTGCTGCTGCGAACAGCGGATTTTATTGCACTGCCAGTACCACGGCGCTTAACCATGTTGCCCCCTCGATCTTTCACGATCTTTTGTCGCCTTGAGCGTCCCGTAGGCCGCCACCGCACTGCCAAACCCCATTATCGGCACCGCCAGGTAGGCCCAGATGTGGCTCTGGGTGTATATCTGAAGATAGACACCCGCCACGAGGCCGATGGAGAACCCCAGCATGGCCATACCGAACATGATCGCCGAAAAGGAGCGAAAACTCATCACTCAGTTAAACGTCAAATAAGCGTAAATGTCGATCTTTTCCCTTGCCTCTGCCGGGATATTCACCGTATGCGTGGGCGCCCTCAGGACGCGATACCGGCTTACTACCAACGGTGAAACGCCCAGTCCCACGACCGCCCCGACGAAAACGCGCCCCCAGCGGGAATCAAGATCGCCTGCACCGAACAGCCTGTTCCAGCCTTCGGCCGTCAGGGCTCCCAGCACGGCCGTCACGATATGGGCCCGTACATCCTTCTTCAGATCAGGGACCGGCGGGTCCCGGTACCAGATGCGCGTCACGTCTTCGAGAGGGACCCGCCTGGCGGCGCCCCTGCGTCCCAGCAATGAAAAGTGGTGCCCCTCAAATTTTTCATAGACCCCCGGGACCGACCTGCCCTTGTCGCGGTATAGTCTCATCTGTACGCCCGCGGGGAGCTGGCGCAGGTCGGCAACCGTCTCTTCGAATGCGATTTGGCCGCTCAGCTCGGCCAGCACCTCCGGGTCGATGGGGCCCTTCAGATCCAGGGCGAGCCCCAGGTCGTAGAACTCCCGGGCCGAGTAGTCGCGGGTCAGCCATCGTCTCTTCGTGCGAATAACAGCCCTGAATCCAACCTCCGTCTCCTGAAACTGGGCGGAGAGAAAGCCCTTCACGGAACCGAAAATCTGGTAGTATTCCTGCTCGGGAATGTCGATGGTCGAGCCTACGACCTGGCTCAATACGGAGATTTCCTGAGACTCCACCGGCTGACCTGCCGCGAAGCGGGTCAGCAACATACAACTAGCGACTGTCAATAAGCTGGAATATTTCCTCATCTTCGGGAAAGCGTCCCACCGATTTCTTGGAGAAGAGCAGCTGGTCATCAATAGAAAATTCGAAGACCCCTCCTCTTCCAGGTATCAACTCGAATGCGGTAAGGCGGTCCGCGTATTGGTCAAGTATTTTCTGCGCCAAACTGGCGGCCTGGGGCAGGTAGTTTCACTGGACGCAATATTCAAGACCCATTTTCATACCTAGACCCTCAAATTAATTTGATGGCACTAAGGGAGTGCCCCGAATGTTACGATTAGAAACCCGACTCCAAAGGCCAACAGCGCCCCGGCGGCAACCCACAGGAATACCGCCGCGCGTTTGAAGCCCCGGGCACCACTGTCAAATTTAAGTACCAGGGGCAAGTCTGCGTCTGATTTCATGACCCCACCCGGTTAGAAGTTGAACGCCGTTTCCACACTCAGCAGCCGTACGCTTTCCTCATCGGTTTCTATGCGGCCATTGCCATTGAGATCACGGTACGACTCCTGGAAGCTATAAACCAAACTGACCCCCGGCCCCAGCTGATAGCCCAGACGGTAGCCCCAGGTAGTGTTGGCGCTGGGCTTCCCAAAGGCGAACGGATTGGGATCGTTGGTGCGAATGTAATAGGCCGTGGCCTCCGAGACCTTGGGGATGAAGTTGGGATTGAGCGACAGGTTGGCCACAAAACTGTTGCTCTCTTCCGACCCCGCGGTGGTGCCAACTGGTTTGAGCTGTTGATAGGCCGCCCCAAAAGTGACCAGGTTGAGCAGATTGGCCGATACCCTGCCAAAGTAGCCCGATAGTGCCCCGTGGTTTTTGATCAACGCCTGGTCCTTGGTGACCACCGAATCGGGGGCCTCTCTGATGCCCGAGGAGATAAACTGGGCGCGCTCGAAGTCATAGGTCGTGTTGAAGAAACCGGGCTGGAACAGAGGGGAGGTGTAGCGGTACTCAAGGCTGACATTGATGAAGCCCAATATCTGGGCGCGCAGTCCGGGGCCCACCAGCCCGAAGCCGGATACCCTCTTCAGTGTATCCGGATCTGCGCCTGTCGTGTCGATCCCGAACAGCTCACTCCCATAATTCAGCATACCAGCCTCGGCGTAGGCCACCAGGTTAAAGGTTTTGCGACTCAGAATGGGATAACTGAGGTCCACGCTGGCTCCAAGGATGGACCGAGGGGCATTCTCCTTATTAAACGGGTCGGGTTTGGTTGCTATCGAATCATCTAGGACGATGAAGGGACCTGTGTAGCCTGGGATACGGGCGTCGAGCGTGTCGGTGATGCCATCCCCGTCTATATCGAACTCGTTGGGGTCGAGATCCGCCAGACCATCGCCATCGCTATCGACGACAAAATCTGTGTCTTCCGGGAAATCATCAAGCAGATTCGGCACGCCATCGCCATCCTTGTCCTTGAGGCCGCCGTACTGGTTCAGGTCGGCCACCAGGTTAACCCCCAGGGTGAGGGGGAAATTCTTGGACACCTTGTAGGTGCCCCGCAAGCCCACCAGACCGCCTCTAGACCCGAACTCTTTCAAGTCGGCGCTGAAACCCCTCAGGTTGAAGTTGCTTCCCAGGTTGCCCCCCAGCTCGAACCCGACCCGGCGCACCTGGGGGAACTCGGTCATATTGGAGTAGTTGTCCATGAGTGCGCCGAAGCCGTATTGCACTCTCGGCATGGCGCCGATTTTGAAGAACAGGGGATCATGATCGGAGCCGTAGCGCAGATATAGAACCTTGTCCAGGTAGTCGGACGGTTCGTCCCACTCATCCTTCCGGAAGTTCCCTTGGGCATCCAGGTAGCCCACAATATCCAGCCCGATACCCCATTTGCCGAAATTGAGCTCCGGGCGCAAGGCCAGCTGATAGTAGACCGTGCCGTCAAGGGTCACCGAGCCCAATCCCAGGCCGAAACTCGGTCCCGCAGGCTTGGCTTTGGGGCCGCCCTCAGCGGGCTCCTCCACGGGGACCTCCGGGGCGGGGGCCGCACCCACCGGAAGGTCCGCTTCCAGCAGCAGCTCCCCCAAAGGAACCGTGGCACCGGGTTCGGCTGCCTCAGCCTGGCCGCCGGGCGCGGCGTCCTCAACGGTACCATCGGGTTCAGGCGCGGCCTCCGACTCGGGCTCGGGCCGCGCCCCCGGGGCTTCATCCGGATCGGTGGGCATCTCGTCGGGGCTGATGGGGATGGGTGGCGTTACCTGCCCGGTGGCGGTGGAAATGATCAGGGTGTTGGCGGTCAGGGTCTGGGCGATGCCGCTGAGGCGGTTCAACACCTCCACCACACCCTCAATGCCGTAGGCCCGATCCACCCCGGCCAACAGGTCGTGAATCAGCCAGAAATCGGTCCCCTTGACCGAAGCCACCGATACGGGCGTCTCAATGCGAAACGCCTTCACGGGCTCAGGCAGGATGGAGCGCAAGGTGCCGTAGTCGAGAGTAATGGTGCGCGTGTTTTGGCTCTCCACGAACTGAAACTGGCTGCTGTTCTTGATCTTGAGCAGGGTTCTATCGTCGAGGAATAGGACGGCAGCGAAGGCCCCGTCAGCGGCGCGAATGGCATCCCCGTTAAACAGGTTCATGGCAGGCCGAAGCTGAGCAGTAAAATCGGCCTCCACCCGCCGCTTGAGGAGGACATTGCCCTGCGCCTTGATGACCCGCGCAAGAGGGTCATTCTGCGCGTGGGCGGCCTCGGGGGCTACCAGCCCCAACGCCAGCATGATCATCGTGATGCTGAGCCGTCGGGCCGCCGCATAACGTGTCTTCAATGCTCTCATGACAGCGCCTTTGGGATGAGTTCGTACCTGACTGGCAAATTTACGTCCGAATATAGTCCCTGGCGACCCAACTTGGAACGCCCATTTCGCCGCAGCTACGGGTGCGTGCCCCCCATCACATCGCGGCCCATGAGCGTGGCAACACGCTGCCCAGGATTAACGAGGGCTGAAAACCCTCTCACTGGTTGAGGGCAACCTTTTAACTTCTCGTCCCGCTCAGGTGGCTAAACAACCGGGTCATGCCCAAGGAGACGGACTGACATGCACATACTCGTTACCGGTGGGGCCGGATTTATAGCCTCGCACGTGGCGACCAGGTTTATGGCGTTGGATCACGACGTGACCATTCTGGACGACCTCTCCTCCGGCTTCCGGGAGAACCTGCCCCCCAGCATGCGCTTCGTCCAGGGCGATATTACCGACCAGTCGCTGGTGGGACGCCTCTTCGGGCAGCGCCCTTTTGACGTGGTGTGCCACCATGCCGCCCAGATGAGCGTGGTCCGGTCGGTGGCCGAGCCGGTATTTGATGCGCAGGTGAATGTGCTGGGCACCCTCAACCTGCTCCAGCAGTGCGTGCAGACGGGGGTCAAGCGCTTCATGTTCTCGTCCACCGGCGGCGCCCTGTACGGCGAGCAGGAGACCTTCCCCGCAGCCGAAGACCACCCCACCCGTCCGGTCTCACCCTACGGCATCAGCAAACTGACCTGTGAGCACTATATCAACTACTACCACGCCCAGCACGGCCTGCTGCCCATCATCATGCGCTATGCCAACGTCTACGGCCCCCGGCAGAACCCCCACGGCGAGGCCGGTGTGGTGGCCATTTTCTCCCGCCGCCTGGCCGCTGGCGGGCAGGTGACCATCAACGGCGACGGCCTGCAGACCCGGGACTATATCCACGTGGACGACGTGGTGGCGGCCAACGTGGCGGCGCTGAACCATGACGGCCCCATCACCTTCAACATCGGCACGGGCATCGAGACCGACGTGGTCACCCTGTACGGCCACCTGCTCAAGGCCGCCAACAGGGACAGCACGCCCCATCACGGACCCGCCATGCCGGGGGAGCAGCGGCGCAGCGTCATATCGCCCGCCTACGCGCTGGAGACCATGGGCTGGGCGCCTCAGGTGTCACTGGCCGACGGCCTGGCCATGACCTACCGCTCGTTTACCTAGGCAGGAAACCGTCCGACCGGGGCTGCAATACCTTCAAGCCGCTGCCAACCACGTCGGTGAAGGTCACCGGACCTTCGGCTTGTGGCGGTTGCTGGAAGGCTGGCCCATGTAGGCGATGGCGATGGCGTTGATGGCGGGGCCATCAAATGGGTTCTTGTAGATCACCATCACCCCTCCCCCAGCCCGCACAACATAGCCAACGCCGACATCACCTCCCGCTCCACCGTGCCACCGGTGGGCCGGTTCACCAGCGCGCCATTCACCACCAGGGTTGAGGAGCCACCGCCGTCCAGGTTGTGGGCCTCCACGCGGTGCTATAAAAAAGGGGGCGGTCGACCTGGAGGGTTGATCGACTGCCCCTGTGGGCTGCGGGCCTAAGCCCGCTCAAGGCTGCTTACCTATGCCCTGTCTTTGGGTGGGTCACAAGCGGATTGTGGGGTAGGTTATGATCTACTTCACCGATTTGGCAGAGAGCCATTTGTGAGGAGGCACAGGCAAGCAAATAAATAGGCTTATGCCTGCTCATCATGTATCCAATTCATGCATGACACCAGCACTTGCATCACAGGCCAAAACAACACTCCTTGCGCTAACCCGATTAAGCGGGCATAAGCCTAAAGCTGCGAAAGTCAAAGAGCGGTCAAATCAATTCTGCCCAAGTAGAAGCAAATAGCTTGCCAAAGCGTTGAGAAATGTTGATTTCGAGGGGCAGACTTAGGCCTACTGGCTTCTGGCCCTGCAAAACATAGTGACTTTATTACCCCCAGGTGAGTCAACCGAGTATCTTGGGGGGCGGTAAAGGGAGCTTTGCGTCTCCCTACTTCAGATAGCGGTCGAACCAGTCCACCACGCGATAGATAAAGTCCAGCTCGTGGGCGGTCTCATGAAGGCCGTGGGGCTCACGGGGGTATTCCACCAGCTGCGTGGGCACGCCCTTGAGCTTCAGCCCGGTATAGAGCTCCCTGCTCTGCTCGGGGTGCACCCGCTCGTCCTTCAGGCCGTGGACCACCAGGGTGGGAGTTCTGGCGTTGTTCAGGTGAGACAGGGGCGAGCGCTCCCAGTGCAGTTGGGGCTGATCGTACCAGTAGGAGTTCCAATGGACCAGGGACATTTCGTGGGGGATGTCGGTGGTCCCGGCGAAAGATATCCAGTTGGACAGCCCCGCGGCGACGACCGCCGCCTTGAAGCGTTGGCTGTGGCGGGTGGCGGCCCAGGCAGACATGTAGCCGCCATAGGACCAGCCGCCGGTGCCCACTCGCTTGCCATCCACCAGGCCGCGCTCCACCAGCGCATCGATACCGGCCAGAATGTCCTGGAACTCGGCGCCGCCCAGGTCGTCGTGGTCCCCTTTGCTGAAGGCCACACCGCGACCGCCGCTCCCGCGATAGTTGGGTTGCAATACCATGTAGCCTCGGCCGGCCAGAATCTGTACCGGGTAGAGGGCACTGGTGTTCCACCCATTGAGGCTGACCCCCTCGGGCCCCCCGTGAACCTGGAGCACCAGTGGATAGCGCCTCCCCTTGCGGTAGCCCAACGGATAGGTGAGGATGCCCTCGATAGTCTGTCCGTCATCGCTGTGCCATGTGACCACTTCCTGGGTGGCAAGCACAACGCCCGCCAATTGCGGGTTGTGATGGGTCACCGGACTGAGGGAACCCTCGGCCAGCGTGCCGGCATAGACCTCGCTGGGATGGCCCGGGGAGTGTGCGACGGCGGCCATGCTGACCCCGTTGGCACTGATGTCAAGGGCCCGCAGAATGGCCCCACCGAAGGCCACCCTGGTTTTGGCTTTGCCCCCCTCCGCCAAATTGATCAGTGCCGACTGGCTGCCTTCGTTGGCCCGCAACAGCAAGGTCTGGTCATCGATCCAGTGGACGCCGACGCCGGAGCCTTCATAACCAATGGTCAGATTTGTAGCTTTCCCACCGCTGATCGGCACCGTGAAGAGACTCTGGGAAAGGGGATCGTTCAGGCTCACGGCACCCAGATAGGCCAGCTGTTTCCCATCGGGCGAAAAGGCCATGGAGCCCAATTTGCCCTCGGTTTTGGTCACCACCCGGGGCTTGCCGCCCCTGGCCGAAACGGTAAATATTTGCTTGAATACATAGGAGTCGTCAACGAGGGGGGTTGTCGCCGCCTGAAACGCAATCGATTTGCCATCGGGTGACCAGGTGAACGCCCAGATATTCAAGTCATTCTTGAACAGTTGCCTAGTTTTGCCCGTTTGCAACGTCAACATCCATAGTCGTCGGTAGCGATAGGCACTATCTGCGACCTTCCAGTCCCGTCCGGCTTTTTTGTCAGCCTGCTCCTGCTCGCTGGCTGCATCGATAGCGGTGTAGGCCATGGAAACTCCGTCCGGCGACCATTCGAACGCCTTGATGGATGTGGGATGATCCGTCAGCGGCTGGGGAGTACCGCCCTCAAGGGGCAGCTGGTAGATTTGGGTCACATCGCCCGAGGCCCCCAACTTGCCCAGGAAGGCCAGCCTGGTGCCATCGGGAGACCAGCGTACAGCGGCGGCGCTGTCGGGGCTGGCAACATAGACCCGGGAGTTGCCCCCGGCCGCCGGTACAACCCAAAGCTCAGAGTACTTGTGTCCCGGCACATCATCCAGTTCACGGGGAACGCTGAGTGTATAAGCGATCTGGGCGCCATCGGGACTCAGGGCCACTTGCGTAACCCGCTGAAGTGCCACCACCATCTCTGGCGTCAGTCCTGGCCCTCGCTGAGCCGCCCAGGCGACCCCGATCCCCAGCACCCAGGCCACGAGCACCCGCTTGAAAACGCGTGAATGAACCGACCGGATTGTCATGCTTCCCACCTTTCGTCGGGCTTATAGACTTTGTCTGGTCAAGCGGCCGGTACCCCACCCTGCCGGACAGGACTCACAAGAAGAGCTGGTGGAAGCTCGTGCGATGTAGGCTGACACACAAGGCCGCGGCGCACCGGAATCTTGAGCATCAGGCCGACGCGGGGACCAGTGTGAGTACGGTAATCTCCGATGGGATGCCCAACCGTAGGGGTGGCCCCCAATAGCCGGTACCCTGGTTCACGTAAATCCAGGTGCCCTGATGATCATGGAGCCCGGCCAGGTAGGGATGAGCCGCGCTCACGGCCAGATCGAAGGGGCGGTACTGCCCCCCATGAGTGTGCCCGGATAGCTGCAGGTGCACACCCAGACGGTGGGCAGCGTAGATGCTGCCGGGCTGATGCGCCAGCAGCAACTTGAACGCCCCAGCGGGTACGTTTGCCAGGGCTGCGTCGGGATCGGTGGCGTGCGCGGGCAGAATCTGGTGGGCATTGAGATCGGTAACCCCGGCCACCGCCAGCATGGCGCCGGCGACCGCCACCATGCGGTGCTCGTTCACCAGGCAGGTAAAGCCCAGACGGTCAACCTCAGTGAGCCAGTGTTCCGCGCCGGAGTAGTACTCATGGTTACCGGTGACATAGAATTTGCCGTAAGGGGCCTCCAACTGCTTGAGGGGGGCTACGTCTTTGCTCAGGTAGTCGACTGAGCCGTCCACCAGGTCGCCGGTTAAGGCGATGAGATCAGGCTTCAGCGCGTTCACCTGGTCCGCCACGCGCTGCACATAGTCTCGCTTAATGGTGGGGCCCACGTGCAAGTCGGAGATTTGCACAATGCGCAGACCTGCCAGCGGGCCGGGCAAATCGCGTATGGGCACCTCAACTTCCATGACGGTGGGCCTGCGCCGGGCCTGGAACATGCCATAGGCCGAAAGGCCACCCGTCAGACCCAAAATGCCAAGATTCATGGCATAGATGATGAACTGCCGGCGGCCCGCGCTGAATTCGTTGGCTACCGCAGGCGCAGCAGCCTGTATTGCTCTAAACCACGCCACCAATTTCGCCCCCGCTGTCCAAAGCACCCAACCCAGGTCGCGCGCCAGGACCACCAGAAAGGTGAGCGAGAAAAATCCAAGACTGGTGTAGCCGATCCACGAAAGAATGTCCGTGAGCCGGTTCTCGAACCCAACGTACCTCAAAATGACCATGGCGAGGGGCATGACGGTCAGAACGATGATCAGGGCCCACGCGCCGGCAAACCACGGACCGTTGAGGCCCAGCGTCGGGATTATCCGTACGCCCACATAACCGTGGATGAGGGCAAGAGTCGTGAGAGCGGCGAGCAAGAAAAGCATGTAGGTATCCTGTGCGACGCAGAAAGTACATTGAAATCCGGGCGGGGTTGAGGCTTTTCCTGAGCCTCAACCGGCAGGTCTGCCAGTGTCGCCGCAATCAGTTCGGCACGGGCTCAATAGCTTACCGCCAACACTTTCCAAATATTGAGCAAGTTTTGCTGAGTGTAGAGAGTGATTGATGGCTGACGACCACAAACGGATACTGGTTACCGGTGCGGCGGGATTTATTGGCAGTTACGTGTCGCGGGCACTGCTTGAGCGGGGTCACGCCGTCCGGGGAATCGACAATTTCAGCCCTTATTACGATCCCCAGCTCAAGCGCGACCGCCTGGCCCAGCTGCCCACAAGGGCAGGCTTCAGCTTTGATACGATCGATATAGCTGATCGCGACGGCCTGCAAAAGGCTTTTGAGGCGGCCAAACCCGACATCGTGGTCCATCTTGCCGCGCAGGTTGGCGTCCGCCATCCCCTGGAGAACCCGCAGGCATTCGTGGACGCAAACCTGGTGGGGTTCGCCAATGTGCTGGAGGAGTGCCGCCGCCTGGAAGTGGAAAGACTGGTGTACGCCAGTTCCAGCTCGGTCCTATTTCAAATTCACCCGCCTGCTTACGAGGGTCAGCCCCTGCCGCTATACAATCGGGGTAATCACGAGACTGTGAATTTGCGTGCGCTGGTTCGGCTACTCGAATCACTGACTGGCCGGCAGTCGCTGACGGAGGAGCTGCCCATGCAACCGTGAGACATGCTGGAGACCTATGCCGACAGCAGTGCGGCCAACCACGATCTCGGCTATGCGCCTGCTACCTCGCTAAGCGAAGGTCTGGCGAACTTTGTCCACTGGTACCGGGACTATTATAAGGAAGCTGGCTAGGCGGCCCCGCGTCCGGCCACTCCCGGTCCGCCCAGTCCGGCAGCTCGCCGCTGCTGGAAGCGTCCCGTTTCATCGGGAGACGATAAAGAAGAGGGTGGCCAGCGAGGCGGTAAGGGAGGCTGTCTGGGTCAGCAAAGTAGTGATATCCAGCGGCTCCCGCTCAGGCTTGGCATGCACGATCACTATGCAGCCTTCATCGACTCTTGGCGAGCGGAGGAACCGCTTTATTCTAACGGCACCATTGGGATAGACTACCGAAATGTTGTTGCGCCGGGCATCCGGCGTAAACCCCCCGGCACCCTCAACGTAATTATCCAGTGATCGCCCCTTCCTAAAGTGAATCAGCCCGGGTACGTAGACCTCGCCCGTTACGTCGACGGTTCCGGGGTTCGAGGGAACATGGATACGGTCACCTGCTTGCACCTGGATATCGTAGTCCAGAACGATCACCCGCGTCTCCCCGCGCGTCATCCGGAGGCCCTCGGGAAAGGCGCGCGTCGTAAAACCACCGGCCTTGTCGAAGATTTCCTGCAGCGTCATATTGTCGTGCGTAATGGCGTAAACGCCCGAGAGGACTACTTCCCCGCTCACAGTCACGTTTTCCGGGGGATTGAAAAAGGGGTTTTTACGAATAAGTACCTGGTCAAGGTTCCGCAGCTGGATATTCTCGGTTGGATTTTTGTCGCGCAGCCCCACCAGGTCAATGGGCAGGATCTCTGGGTAGCTGGCCTGTTCGTCTCTCCGAATCAGATGGGCCTCAGCGGTGTAAATGGACTTCCTGAAGAATTCGTCGGTTAAGCCGCCCGCCAGATCCAGGAGGTCGAGCAGGCGCATTCCTTCCCGAAAGCCATACGCGCCGGGCTTTTTGATCTGCCCAAAAACGTACACTTCTTTGGTGGTGGGCAGAATGGCGCGCACGGTGATCTCATCGCCGTCACGGACCTGAGCGGCCTGAATTTGCCGCAGATCATAATGTTCGATGACCACGGCGTCATCATCGGAGCGCCGAGTGGCTCGGGGAACGATCCGACGCAATTCCACTGTCAGCCCGGCCTCCGGCGTTAACCAGCCACTGTACCTCAACACGGTGGCGATGTCCTCATCCTCCAAGGCTTCGTAAATGCCCGGGCGGTGGACCGCACCCTGGACGCGCACTGTCGATTTCCGCACCGGGACGTAGACCAGGTCCTGATCGCGGAGCGCGATGTCATCGCCACCCTGACCTTCGATCAGGAACGAGTATAGGTCGACGCGCCCGACGACCTGGCCGTCCCTGATGACTCTGATATCCCGTAAGCTGCCAGATGTTCGCACCCCCCCGACCTGGATCAGACCCGTGGTGACAGTGGAAAAGGGGTGGATGGCGTGGATGCTGGGCATGTAGACCTCACCGACCATCGTGACATTGATCAGCTTCAGATCGCCGATGTTCACGTCCATAAAGGTGGTGGGGCGGGGGCCCTTCAGGGTGGCGTATACCTGTCCAAAAAGCCCCCTCAGATAGTTCTGGGCCCCCTGCAGCGTCTTGCCGGCAAGTGGCGCCAATCCGATGCGGTCGATGTAGATACTACCTTCCCGGGAGATCGTGAACTTGCTCCGGTCCTGCGTATCACCCCACATGGATATAACGATCTCATCGCCGGCGCCCAGACGGTAGTCTTTCGGGATGGGGAGATTTTCCCAAATGTCGATGCCTTCCCGCCGAGTGAAAAAGTCATAGCCGAAGTACTCGGGGGGCGGCGTAGGTGCAGGCGACGTTACCAGCGCCGCACGTTCGGGCTCGTCACTCTCAATCGTGACCTGGACCGGGCGCGTATCCTGCCGGCTCCGCGATAGGGCCTCAATTTCCTCCCGCAGCCGCTCGAGATCCTGCAGGGATTGGGGAGCAGCGACGGTGGCCGCAGCCCCGAATAACGTGGCGGCTATCAGCACGCGGCTTCGCATTGACCATGGAAAGTACATCAGGTTCTTCGTTTTCATCCCGAAATTAATTTGAGGAGGAACCGTCCATTGGCTTGATACAGTCATTCCCCTCTCTAAAGGGCGCTTCTGACTCGTGGGAAATCAGCTTAACATGAAATGTTCCGGCGAACAAGTCCAATAAAGCGGAGCCACTCGGGCCCGTTCGGCCTCAGAGAAATGGGGACCACCAGGTTGATTTGGCCAGCAGACACATGAGCGAAGTTGAACTCGAGGCAACGGAGTCCTAGCGCTAGCATGGGAGCAGTCAGAAGCAGTGGTTCGGGACATCTGGCGGCGAATCCGCCGTAAGCATTCGGCTGAAGTATAGATCACCGTCGGATGAGAACGCCTTCGAGACGAAGAGAGCGTCTCGGCTCCTTTCTTTTCCGCGCCCGTACCCACCAATTTTAATTGGTTGATAAAGTAGGGGCTCTACAAAAGCACCTCCTTTCGATGTTTTTCTCACCTACTATACGGCAGTGATGATTATATAACTACATTGGGGATTATTAATGGGCCAGTACCAGGTCACGCTCCCGTGCGCAAGACACCAAGATCAGGGGCCACATTACATCTATTTAGCAAGATTCTCGGCATCCGATATCCCGTGCAGTGTCCCCCCTCTTCCCATTCCTGTCTGAATATTTCTCAATTCAGGGAGCTATTAGGCACCCGATGTTAGGGGACTGCTAGTCGAGTTATGACGCTCGGCAGTCAACTAGGATTCATCAGCGGGATGATTTGACAAGCTTGACTTAGAAATGTGAGGCGCTGCGTAATAATTAATAAGTGAGCACCAAATGGCGAGCCATTTTCTTACATAGTTTGTGTGCAAGACTCGAAAATGCTCTGCGAAGGGGAGGGATTCTATAGATTTTCTTAGTCTATTTCTTATGCCTGGACAGTGATTTGTGCGGCAAGATGAAGCTCTTCGTTATAGGCATTCGATTCATGCTAAAATTGGGTTTGTATGACGTCATTCGACGGGGAGCGCTACCGCCTCAGCCAAGCACACTTCAAGTGCTCAAAATCCTGCCTGAAAGGCCTCCAGTTTAGCGGCCAGTCGCGCCCATGAAACAGGCACTAAGATTATTGCATGAAATCAAATAGGCTCCCGTTCAGGTTGTCAGCGATGGCCTCAGAAAGTGTGGTGGCAGGCCCATCCAACCAGGCACTCAACCCGACAGGATGCACGCCAGTTCCGGCATTTGCAAGCGTCGGCGTCTTGGTGCTACATTTATGTTTCATCACGGCTTATCGCGGCTTAGTTCAACCGCTAGGCAGCGCCGCCACGCTATGACACCTCGGCAAGCCATAAACTTTATTCGATATCACGGAGTTGTCCTCAAGGCTGCGAAGGGACTCGAACCCTCACTTGCCGCTCGGGTCGCAGGAGGCCCCATTCGCGGCAGCTGGTGGGGACACCCCAGGGGTCAGGAAATCTTTGCTCTGTCTCAGAAGATGCATGACTCCAAAGCCATACTCACCTGCACGCTGGCGGGTGGCAAGATCACGTACATTCATCGTCGTCTTTGGCCCGCCTTTGTCCGCATGGCCATCAAATTTCCTGGCCATGCCTTGGACAAAGTGCAAGAAGTTCATATGCCCTCGGGCCGGCATCAGCGCCAAGACATTCCCTTCCCCGCGTGGGTTCCCGAGCCCATACTCAGCGCTGCCCAGGCGCTACCGCCTCAGGAAGCGGCCAGCGAGATTCAAGTATGGCTAGAAAGATATGGCACCAGCTAGCCGCCTGTTCCACCGGACCCGGCATCGGAGGGTTGCAAGGCTCCATGTTGTCTAGCCGAGGCGCACAGAGTATAGCCGTTAGCTTGGCTCAATGTTTTATTGAACACCGGCAGTCTTAAGAGCAAGGCCAACAATAACCGATCAGGAGGAATGCCCCTTGAATGACAGACTCAGCAAGCAACTCTTTGAGCTCGACCCGAGAATTCGTTATGTCGCCGTAAATCAAAATGGCAAAATCGTGGAGATGGTACAAAGCCCTCAACATCCTACTTATAACCCGCACGAAACCGATCGAATAGAAGAGCTCGTTGTCAACCCGATTGTGCTTGAAATTACTCGTCGACGAGGGGATATAGACATGCAGGGCGTACGTCATATAATCATTCGATATGGCACTCAGTATCAACTGATCATGCCATACAGAGATGGTCATATCTCCACTGGTATTGAATCTGAGGATGACCCCTTAGAAATTGCAAACAAGATTGCTGGGTATATGCAGTTACCAGCATGAGTCAGCGGGAACAGTGGCCGGCCGACAATACACTGCTGACAGAAACTGTTTCGGGGAATCCATCGGGGCCTGACATATAGTTCTGCATAGCTTAATCGTGGGGCAAAATCTGGAGGGCAGAACAACGACGAATTGGCGCCTGAACCTTGGTAAGTGTAGTGACAAAAGGGCGCGCCAGACACGGTACCGGAAATCCTTCGGTGACGGGAAAACTGTCTCCAAGTCTTAACTGCTAAAACTCCATTCGGATTCGAACAGTGTAATTAAATCTTGCAGGCTGATATTCCCTCGATTTAAATTAAACCATATGGTTAACTATCATGCAGCCCAGCTTGACTCCACATTTGGGGCGCTCTCCGATGCCACCAGGCGGGCGATCATTAGCCGACTCGCCCGAGGATCCGCTTCTGTGGGTGAGCTCGCCAAGCCCTTCAACATGTCCCTCCCGGCAGTGTCGAAGCATATCAAGATTCTCGCCCGGGCCGGGTTACTCACCCAGGAGAAGCAGGGACGAGTCAAGCGCTGCAGCCTCGCGGCCAGGCCTCTGGGTGCTGCTGACGAGTGGATACAATATTATCAGAAGTTCTGGGAAATCCAATTGAGCGCATTGGACGACTACCTGAGCAAAGAAAAGTAAATGGAGAGCGTATGGCAACTGATAGCTACTCGCTGACTATATCCCGAATTTTTCAGGCGCCACGCGCTCGGGTTTTCGAGGCCTGGATGAATCCTGCCGACCTAAAAAAATGGTGGCATATGAGCACGGATGCTACGACTCCCGTTGCCGAGGTCGATTTAAGGGTTGGGGGGCGTTATACGCTGGCAATGACTGCACCTGGTAGTGATCAAGTTATGGCATTAGGCGGGAAATTTCTGATTGTGGATCCACCTGCGCTGCTCGAGTACACCTGGGCCTGGGAAGATGCAGAGAACGAGCCAGAATCGACCGTGCGGGTGGAGTTCAAAGATTTGGGTCAAGCCACAGAGGTCGTCATCACACATGGTGTATTCGTGTCGGAGGAGCGCAGGCAACAGCACCTCGATGGTTGGCAGGGCTGCATGGACCAACTCGACGCCCTACTATCATAGCTGCATCAACCTGATTTCATTTGAATACCCTAGACACAAACTCAGAAGGAGATCACATGTCAAGATCGATTAGTCAAAGCGTACGCGTTCAGGCCCCCCTGGCTGAAATCTTCAAGGCTTTCACGGAGCCGGAGCAGATGGAACGGTGGTGGCCCTCCGCTGTCGAATCTGATCCTAAAACCGGTGGAAGTTTCAAGTACACCTTCGCGTATCTCGATCCAACTGAACCCGTGCACGAGCGCGCCGGCCAATACACAAGCGTCGTACCCGATCAGTCCGTCGCCTACCCCTGGAACATACCGGGCATGGAGCCGTCAACCAACGTGGCGATTCAATTCAGCTCCGAAGGCGCTGAAACGGTCGTTGCGCTGGAGCATACCGGGTGGCCTGCCGATGAAGCGGCCAACGAAGTCTTCGAGATGCACGACAAAGGTTGGGCCGGCTTTCTCAATAATTTGAAAGTCGTTTACGAAGGCGGCGATGATATTCGGGCCACCGCAATGAAGATGAAAACCAAAGGCTAAACGCCTCTGCGCGACTCTCAGATCTGGCTCTATTTGAAAATCAGCTGCGGATGATTGCCAACTATCTCACCTGATCAGGGAGCCCAATTTTGATCGTCGCGACTTTTCAGGCACCGAGCGCGCAGCCCCGCACATAAGGGGCTGCCCGCTCGGGCCACAAATTGCCCCGGCTCAGGACAACTGACCGAGACAGCAGGGTACTGTTGAACCATGATCATGTCATGGTCTTACCTCTCATAAAGTATATGGGTCGACCCTGAATAATAAATTTCTGGGCGAGGGCCAGCCCGCCTTTAAAATCTGACGCAGGCCCCCAAATCCGGGTACATGTTGCCTTCTCAGGGAATCCGAACCTTGAATGAGTTCCGGACCGGTTATCCAATTGACGAGGGGGGCTACGTGTTTCACGGGTACGGCCCATACCGGGGAGAGGTGCTGCCCAATCACCGCAGGCTCGACCAAGGGGCTCCCACATAAGCACTTGAGATCGCGCCTGTTTGTTTGGAAATTCCGCCCACCACAATTCCACAACTCAATGCAGGAGGAGGCATATTGGGAGATCGCGCCGACATTAATTCTGAGCTAGAAGGCCGGTTGCTAATCAAGGACGAGCCGCTGGCCCGAACAAGATATCTATCGAGAACCGTTATCGCTCTGGCTCTGACCATGCTTGCATACCTGCCGGCCCAGATACCAACACTCCAATTTTCCTCCAGTACGGTCCCAGCCGGCGACGGCCCCCGTTCGGCAATCCTTGTTGACCTGAATCGTGACGGCAACCGTGATCTGGCCGTGGCAAATATTAACGGTTCCACTATTTCGCTGCTATTTGGGGATGGTTTAGGGGCCTTCATGCTCCAGGATTCCCTCATTACTGTACACAAAGCTCCCCACGCCATTGCATCAGGGGACTTCAATGAAGACGGTGTGGTGGATGCCGTGACGGCTAACAGAGATGCCCACACAGTGGCATTATTCCTGGGGGACAGCGAGGGAGGATTTCTTGCTCCGACTTTCTTTGAGACCGGCCTTGGGCCGCGCTGGATAGCGGTGGCGGACTTCGATGACGATGGACATGCCGACCTGGCGGTTACGAATCGGGACGATGACAACGTTTCCATTCTGCTCGGCGATGGCTACGGCAATTTTGATGCTGCAGGCAGCGTTTACTCCGGAGATGGGCCGGTGCCCATCGTTGCAGCTGATTTCAACGGCGATGGCTATATCGACTTGGCGGTGGGCAACGACCGAAGTGACTCACTGGTGGTGCTGGCCGGAGATGGCACCGGCGGCTTCGCATTTTCATGGGGTGTCCCCGTAGGAGAGTCACCGAAAAACATAGCAGTGGGGGACCTGAATCAGGACGGATTGTCTGATCTAGCGGTGGCCTGCTTATTGGGGGGAACGGTCACGCTCCTGCTTACGGATGATCAGGGCGGATTTACGGTATCCTCCTACCCGGCTGGGGGGGGATCTTTTGCGGTCGTCATCCAAGATTTTGACGGTGACGGCAGATCGGATCTGGCAGTAGCCGATGGTGTGGACCACCAGGTAGCGGTGTTGCTCGCTGATGGGCTGGGTGGGTTCGCTCAGGCGCAAACGTTTCCAACGGGCCTTGCTCCGCATGCCCTACTGTCCGGCGATTTCAATCGCGATGGCCGGCCGGATTTGGCTGTGCCCAACACCGGTGATAACACGGTCACGATCCTCATAAACGAGACGCCACTCCAGGCATCCGTGCACGAGGTAGCGGTCATTCAGAAACTATATACGGATTTCTTTCCCGATCCAATTATTTCACCCGTTGGTCAACCTTTGCGGCTGCATATCACCACGAATGCAGGTGAACATCGCAATACATTGCGCATAAATCCTTTCTTTAATGAAACTGACGTGTTGCGCGAAGGCAAGATTCTGCAGGTGGAGTTTACGCCACTCATATCTGGCACATTTCAAATTCGTAATCTCGGTCATGGATTTACGGGTGACATCATCATTGTGGACGATTCAATCGCAGTGGATCAAACATTAAGAGATAACGGCCAG
>JADFSS010000027.1 GCA_022560655.1 Candidatus Neomarinimicrobiota bacterium | reverse complement strand
GGCGCGTTTGCATCTACATACAGTGTATCTTCCACGACTGCAAGCGGCTCAACCTCAGCAGTATTTATATTTCCTGAAGTACTCCGATATAATAAATAATGCCTTAGGTCCTCCTCCGAATTCGGATTCCAGTGAACTTCAATATCTCCGGTTTCTGAATTCAGCGTCCCGGCTATATTCGACGGAGCATCAGGAGACAGATCATCAACCGAATACCCGCTGACGAAATCAGAGTCGAAAAACAGGTCCGGATCATTTGTGTGTGCCGATACCATAAAATAATGAACCCCATCAGTTGCCGAGGTAGAATCAAATAAAGTCTCTGCTGTGTATGAATACAAAGATAGTCGATGTGCCGGCTGGTTATCTATCCACTCCCACGCCAGATCAACTGCCGCGGATGATGTAGTACGATAAGCCTGACCCGAAAAATCACGCGTAACATTTTCAACACCTTTTACACCTTCCGCCATAACAGCTCCCGGCGGCAAGGCACGCCAAATACTGTAAAAGGGCAGGTTGTTAACATTGACATCAAGTGAAGAGGCTCTCCATCTTAGGGAAACACTTCCTCCCTCGTCAGGTGAAACGTCATCAGCCGACAAGATAACCGGAAGAGCCGCTGATAAATTGATTGCAAATGCCGCATCGGCATTTGCCTGCAGATCAGCTAGATCGGTACCTCCGAGAATCGCAAATACGGCTCTGGCAACTCCTCCAGCCGGAATGTCAAATGCACCTGTAGCTATGACATTCCTTGTGTCAGCAGGCCCAGTTGGTATTGGCGAGAATGATGTAGCTGCCCCGAAAAGTACCTCATCAGAACTTGCTCCACCATTTGTGACCAGATGTCCTGTAACGTCATCATTAAGAATGACAGTACCATAGTAGTTTTGATTGTCTTCACCGTCGGTTGAATACACATAGCTTAGTCCTCTCGTATCATCATAATCGCCCATATCATCAAAAGCACCGCCAACATCCCAGTCATGCGCTAAACCGACATGAATTCCCGTCAGGTCGCTGCCTGATTCATTTGTGATAAAATAGTCCAATATAACATAGTCCAGATCAGGTTCCGTAGATTTGGAATGAGTTATTTGTGTTATAGAAATGCCTATCGGATTTGGCGCTCGCCTGTCATTGTACCGAGTTATAAACGCCTGATCGAATCCTTTAAGATAACTTTTTAGCGGAAAGATCGGGTTAACAGTGCCAAATTCCCGATTAAATAAGCCGCCGGATACCTGAGAGATCGATTGAGCAACGAATAAATCAGCTTCGAATAATCCGTTTTCTCCATTGAACTGAAAACCTGCCGCATTCCGTGCCAGCACTCCATTATTGAAAATAGCTAAGACAGTATTGTTATTGTTATGTTCAAGTGATTGAATGGGTACTGCATCTATCCATACATTAAAAGTAGCTTCTGAAGTACCAAAATCATTAGATACCAACAGAGCAAAGTTGTGAAAACCATTCTGTCCCTCCACCGGCGTCCATTCGATGAGACCTGTTTCAAAGTTAAAAATCATCCCACTTGAAAGTGATAGAATGGTTATAACCGGAGACGGCCATCCCGTTATAACAGGTTTGAAAGTTAATAATTCGCCGACAACTCCAGCCACTTGTCTTGGAAAGATCTCCGCCGCTGCTTCAACCGCGTCACCCGGCGTAAATCCAACGAACTCCGCTCCAGCTTGCACCACTAAATCATTATTATTGTCAGTAGAATCAATGGTAGCTGAAACACTTTCAACGGTTCTGCCTTCATTAAGCGGCCAGTAACCCGCTAGTCCTGTCTCATTTCCCACAAGTGTCGTATTCATTTTAGCCTGGATCTCAGCTTCACTGCGAGTACTGTTCCATAAACGAACTTCATCTATCAGGCCGTTAAACCGTTCTCTTAATATTAATCCGCTTATGTAAAATCCTACATCACTCGACCCGATATTATCAGTGTATGGCACTTCATTTACAAGATTACCATTTATATAAAGTTTGACTGAAATCCCATCATATGTTCCCGCTACATGCGTCCACACACCGATCGTAGTTGTTTCCGGGTCAGAGGCTATCCCAAAATTAGCCGGCACATTCCCATCAGAAATAATAAATGAATACCTTGGGGAATCTCCTTCGCCAAAATTGTCAATTGAGAGAGAATATGATTGGAAGGGTTCCTGGAGATAGGGTCTGATCACAATTCTATGACCGTTTCCGTTTTCCGGTAATCCCATTGGGAATACCCATGCTTCAACTGTGATAGAATCGCCTGTCACCATGAAAGCAGATGGATCTGCGTTGAGGTTGATCGGAAATGCGTCTCGCACGCGAATTCGTCCAATTCCTCTTAAATTAGCTGATCCCAAATTCCCTACCCATGCATTTGATTCAGCATATCCTATAGCAAATTCAACCTCGTCATCAGGATCGAATCCAATTCCACTGTACCACATCTGATATTTAGCTCCATCAAAGATCACGTCAGACAGAAAGGTGATAATAAAATCCCATTCAGGAATTGGTCCGGGAACTATAACCGGATTAGCTTCATCTTTACTCCAGATGATCCCGTCTGGCGATGTTGCATAACCTATACGCGAAATCCCTACGGCGATCGGATTTCCCAGATCAGATGAATCATTACCTGTGTACCACATTTCATAGGAGCTGCCGTTATAAATTACAGATGAGTATGCAAGAGCTTCGTCGTCCCAACTTCCCTCCAGACCTAAATCCAGAACAGGATTGCCTCCGTCTTTCGACCAGTTTACTCCATCGGCTGAGGTTGCATGGCCTATTCGTGTGTTGGTACTGTCCCATCCGGTGTACCACATTAGAAAAGAACCGTCTTTATATATTACCCTCGGATTGAACACTCCGTCACTCTCCCATGTTCCTGCAAGTCCGCCGGAGAGAACCGGATTTGAAGCATCCTTCGTCCAGGTAATTCCATCCGGTGAAGTTGCATACCCGATCTTGGACCTGATTCCATCGATCACATTATACCACATGTGAAAGGTGGAATTAACGAGAACAACTGAAGGACCGCCGGCAGAATGTTCATCCCAGGATTCCACAGGACCGGGCTCAAGCACCGGATTTGAAACGTACTTTGTCCATGTAAATCCATCAGGTGATGTCGCGTAGCCGATACCTTCCAACGAATCCAATGTGGAATACCACATATGGTAGGTTGTTCCGTCAAAAAGCGTTCCCGTAGCTACTACTCCGGATGAATCCCACTCTCCCGGTGATCCGCCAGATAAGACCGGATTGCCGGAATATTTCTCCCACGTCGTTTGGGCCTGCATTCCAGTAGGCGCAAGGATCAGGATGATTCCTATCATAACGAGCAGAAAATTGCTCCTGTTTGAACTGAAACATGTTTTTGTATTTTGCTGTATACGGATCATGAGGCACCCCTTCCTGACCAGTGTCGGTAAGCACACCAGTACCACTCGGGCACTCGTCAGAAACTCGAGGGGCTTGCATATGTGTTGGCTTCCGGCTAAGGAAGCACTACAGAGAAGTCAGACGGGACCGTGACCAGTGCCTTAGCGGCACGGCGTTGCCTTTTAATAAGCTCATAGAATCTTAGAGTAAAAGGCTACGAACACAAGGTACAGAGCGTTGGGGAGTTTGTCCAGATAATACTTTTTATCTACCCGGATAATCTTTCCCGAAGGCATGGAAAATCCAATGCTTCCAACTGCACCTTGCCGCCAGATAGCAGGTCCGGCGACCCACCGACAGCTGGATAGGCAGCGTATCCAGCAGGCGTCCGGATGGGAGGCTATTTCAGGCCTGAAAGGCGGGCTATGTTACTTCAGCAGTTTTATCTTGATGGATTGCATAAGCCTGCTGGGGCCGCAGTCGTGAAAAACTGCTCAGTTAGTGCGTATTTTCAAAATTTCTCGTCGTGACAATTATTATTATGAGTCCGGCGGGATTTCTAATCTATAGAGGGGAACAATGAGACCAGCGGACTAATATCCGCACGTGGTTGCTGATCATTTCCCGCTCATCCTCCAATTTC
Source organism: Candidatus Neomarinimicrobiota bacterium (assembly GCA_022560655.1). NCBI lineage: Bacteria > Pseudomonadati > Fidelibacterota > Fidelibacterota bacterium. Next base: position 22,868 of record JADFSS010000027.1, on the reverse strand, counting down.
CGATGACCATTTTTATCGGAAATCAGAAGTCCCTAGCCACATATGATTCGCCCTCCAGCCCAGCCTGCGTTAGGAACTCCCCCAGCAGCCGGGGCTGGTAGGAACCCAGCTCTGAATCCCCCGCCAGCTGGTCCCCACTAGCTCCCCGTCCGCTCCTGTGCTGCCGGCGAGGCCAGGGTCACCCTGACCCAATGTTTGAGCGGCTGGCTCAGCTGACCACGGCCGGCGCCGCCGCGACCGCCGGAGAAGCCGCCCCGGCCACCACCCGGCGCGCCAAATCCGCCCCGGCCACCGCCCCGGCCACCGCTGCCGAAGCCGCCGGTGGGCCGCCTGAGGCCGGTGGCACCCGTCCCGCCGCCCTCATACCCGATGCTGATGGTTTCGCCGGGGGAGGCGTTTAGGGCATGGGGGTTCTCGGCGGAGGAGTTGAGGGGTATGCGCAGCTCGTAGACGAACTGACCCAATTTTGAAGCCACCTCCACCTGCAGGCCGCTCTCGCCGCCGCGGGTGATGCGGGCCAAATCGTCCCGCTCGGGCCCGGTGACCTCAATCCACAGCTCGGTGGCAACCATCTGCTCCAGCAGCTCCTCGGGACCTGCTTGCCCGCGCCGATTCCACCGGCCCCAGCCCTCCTCCTGCAGCCCCATGGTGATCGCCCCGACGGGATAACGGATGCCCAGCACCTTTCTATTGCGACCCTGGGGATCGAACCAGACGGTGAGGCCGCGGCTCATGATCTGCATCAGGGTGCGCCGGTCCAGCGAACTGAGGGTCACGTAGAGATAGTCGCTGTCATTCATGACGCCCAGGGCAACCGACTGGCCTTCAGGCTTTTGCAGCAGGCCCTGCCACTCCGCCTGATCGCCGTCCACGGCCACGCCCTGCCGGGTCCAGCTGCTGACCAGACCCGACTGACTGCAGCCGGCGAACAATACGATCAGCGCAGCCGATCCGGCGGCGCGAAACGCGGTGCGGCTCATGATCGCCCGCCTCCGTCCAGGCTTACCACCGCCAACCTCGCTGCTGGCGTCGATGGGCTCGGTGGTCAGCGCCCCTGTGGTGGCCCATGAGCCGGTGGTCGAAGATCTGCCGCTGCTCGGGGGTCAGCAGAGCGCGAACATCAAGCTGCTGATGGACGCGCAGCTTACGCAGGGCCCCTTGCTTGGCGGTGAGCCGCTCCACGGTGCCGTTGATGGCCCGGGTGTCGGGCTTATCCGCCCGCATTTGATTGCCGAGCGTGAGCTCGAGTTTCTGCAGGTCGGCCCGCAGGTCGATGGCCTGGGATTGGAATGCTGTGCGCAATGCCATGATCTGCTTCTGCTGCCGGGGCTCGAGGTTCAGTTCCTGCATGGGCCGCATGTTTCCGTCTCCCATGCCGCCCATAGGCTGAGCAAGCACCAGCGACGCCAACGCGAGCGGCACTAAAAGTATGTACTTTATCATCGGTAAGGTCCTTGTGATATTTTGGAAAAATTGGTCATCACGGTCTGTATGGGATTAGACCCCGCGCGTGGGCAAAGGTTAAGTGGCGGCCCCAAATACGGTAGTGCGCGGGAGCCAATTCTGCTTACCTTTCATTTCGTTTCCAGCCCACCGTCATGGTAATAGTGTCACCCACAGCTGTGCCTGATCCGCTGGAGCCCGGCGGCAATAGTCCTCTGCGGGCAGGCCCATGAATCACCCCCTTGACTTGTGGATTCTCGCTCTGTTCCTGGGCGCCACCGTGGCCTATGGCATCTGGTCGGGGCGCTACAGCAAATCCACCAGCGCCTACTTTTTGGCCGAGCGCAGCATGCCGTGGTGGGCCGTCATGTTGTCGCTGGTGGCCACCGAGACCTCGGTGCTGACCTTTATCAGCGTGCCGGGCATCGCCTACCGGGGGAACTGGTTTTTCCTGCAGCTGGCCTTCGGCTACATCCTGGGCAGGGTGGCGGTGAGTCTGCTGCTGTTGCCGCTCTATTATGCCCAGGGAATCACCTCCATTTACCAGTACATCGGGCAGCGCTTCGGGACGCAGGTGCAGCGGTTCAGCTCCGCCATATTCCTTATGACCCGCCTGCTGGCAGACGGTGTGCGTTTCTTTGCCACGGCCTTTCTGATGCAGCAATTGCTGGGCTGGAGCATACCGCTGTCCGTGCTGGTGCTGGGGGCCGTGACGCTGATTTACACGCTGGCCGGCGGCATCCGGTCGGTGGTGTGGATGGACACGGTGCAGTTCATGCTCTACCTGGGGTGCGGACTTGTCTCGCTGTGGATCATCAACGATCTGCTGGCCGGTGGCCTGGGGGCGGGCATTGCTCAACTGGCGAGGGAGAGCAAGCTGGGGGTGTTTAACCTGCAAGCCGGCGCAGTCTTCTCGTTCAGATCGGCCTATGCCTTTCCCGCGGCCCTGCTGGGCGGCGCGTTCCTGTCCTTTGCCTCGCACGGCACGGACTACATGATGGTGCAGCGCCTGCTCGCCACCCGCAGCCTGAAGGCCGCCCGCATGGCCCTGGTGGGCAGCGGTGTGTTCGTCACCTTCCAGTTCGCCCTCTTCCTGTTGGTTGGGAGCCTGCTGTGGGTGCTGTTCCAGGGCGAAGCGCTGGGGGTGGATCAGGAATACCCCCGCTTTATCGCGGACTATTTGCCCACGGGACTGAAAGGGATTCTGCTGGCGGGGGTGTTGGCGGCGGCCATGTCCACCCTCAGCTCGTCCATCAACAGCCTGGCCTCGTCCACGGTGAATGACTGGCTGAAGCGCACCGATGACCTGCGCCTGTCGCGATTCATCAGCCTGGGGTGGGGCCTGGTGCTCATGGGAGCGGCCCTGCTTTTCATGCTGGTGCCACGGGACAGCCCCGTGGTCGTGCTGGGGCTACAGATTGCCTCCTACACCTATGGCGGCCTGCTGGGACTGTTCCTGTTGGGCCGCACGGGCACCCGCTTTCACCCCACCGCCCTTATGGCTGGACTGCTGGGCGCGGCAGCGGCCGTGCTGGCGCTCAAGGGGCTGGGCATCGCCTGGACCTGGTATATCATCGCCGCCACCGGCGTGAACATGGGGCTGGCCTATGGCGTGAATCTGGTTCTGATGGGACGGGCCGCTAAGGATGGGGCGTAGGGGCATGGTGCGCGATCTGGCTACGGCAGCCAATTCCTTGTCTCATGGACAATAGCTTAGGGATTCATTCGGGCAGATTCTGCTGATGTCCCGATTTTGCCAAAAGTAATAGGTTGACGTAAGGCACACATAGGGATATATTCAGTTGTGAAGTACCTCAACTGGAGCCCTGAGAAAAATGAGTGGCTCAAGAAAAACCGAGGTATTTCGTTTGAAATCGTGGTTTTCCAGATTGAAGCTGGCAACATCCTCGATATTTTGGAGCACGCCCATCAGGAGCGGTATTCCGACCAGAGGATTTTCGTCATCGAATTCGAAGATTACGCCTACCTGGTTCCCTTCGTTGAAGATGAGGATGAAGTTTTTCTCAAGACGATTATTCCCAGCCGGAAGGCGACAAGGAAATACCTAAAGCGAGGCTGATCATGGCGAAGCAGGATAAATACGAGCGAGAGATTGAGCGCTCGTACGAGCATGACGAATGGAAATCTGCTCCAAAGGCCAAGGAATTGAAGCAGAAATATGCTCAATATACTCGCAACACATTTCGGAAGAATAAACGAATCAATATTCGGATTTCTGAGTGGGATCTTCTCAGGTTGAAGGCCAAATCGATTGAGGAAGGCATCCCCTATCAGACTATGGTGGCGAGTCTCATCCACAAATTTGTGAAAGGCAGCCTCGTAGAGCCCAGCTGACCTCATTCAGCTGCGATGCAGCGGCCATGATGGCGGCTTATTCTACGGGTTGGCCAAATCGGATGCCCGGCAAGCCCCCGCGTCCTCAGAAACGCATACAACCCCCGTCAGGGAAAAGACTGAACCACGATCACGCATGATTATGGCTAGCTTGGCCCTCCTGACCAGCTGAATGAAATCCACGCCGCGATTCAACATCGCCGTCTCCCAGGGCCTCGGCCCTGGCCGGGCTCGCTGTGGCTCCGCCGAGGCTCCCGGCTACGGGGAGGCCGTAGCCGCCTACGGCGAGCTTAGTCGCCACGGCGAGCCGGCCAAGGGTGAGGGGGAAGAAGTAGATTGAACAGAGCTATTTTATACCAGTCTGCACGGAGTATAGGAGCCGGCTTCATATTGGCTACCCTTTTCGGGGCCGGCCCGCCCGATGCTGACTGGCGCTACTCCCGGGTTTACGAACCCGCCAACCCAACGGGGCAATTCTTCAGCACCATCCCCGGCCTGGACGTGCTGGAGAACGACGATTTCGCGCCGCTGAAGGGCAAGCGGGTGGCGGTGGTGAGCAATCAGACCGGGGTCAGCCGTCGGGGCGAGCACCTGCTGGACCTGCTGGACAGGGAGCCGGGGGTGACTTTGGGCGTGGTCTTCGGCCCCGAACACGGGTTCTACGGCCAGGCCTCCGACGGCGCCAAGCTGGCTGACACGGAGGACAGCAGGACGGGCGTGAAAGTGTACAGCCTTTATGGCCAGACCCGCAAGCCCACGCCCGATCAACTGGCGGGTATCGACGTGGTACTGTTCGACATGCAGGACGTGGGGGCGCGCTACTATACCTTTGCCAGCACGCTGACCCTGGTCATGGACGCCTGTGCCCGGGACGGGGTGCCCATCTGGGTTCTGGACCGGCCCAATCCCGTGCGGGGCGATTTTATTGGCGGGCCCCTGATGGAGCCCCACTATGCTTCGTTTGTGGGTATGCACCCTGTGCCCATCCGCCACGGCCTGACCCTGGGAGAGCTCGCCATCATGATCAACGAGGAGGGCTGGCTGCCCACTGGCCGCCGGGCGCAACTGACGGTGGTGCCCCTGCTGAATTGGGCTCGCACGATGTGGTGGGATGAGACCGAGCTGCCCTGGCTTGCGCCCTCGCCCAACATGCCCACTGCGGAGACCGCCCTGGCCTATTTGGGCACCGGCCTCATCGAGGGCACCAACCTATCCGAGGGCCGGGGCACCCATGAGCCGTTCCTCATCAGTGGCGCGCCGTGGATCGACGGCCGGGGGCTGGCGGACATGCTGAACCGGAAGCAGCTGCCGGGCGTGGACTTTGAGGCGACGGTGTTCACGCCCAGGTTCATCAAGGGGATGGCCGAGAACCCGAAATATCTGGACGAGGCCTGCGGTGGCGTGCGCCTGAAGATCACCGACCGCGAAACCTACCGGCCGATCCACACCGCGGCCGTCATGCTGCATGTCATCCGGGAGAATTACCCCCACCAGTTCCACTGGCGTCGGGATAGCATCGACCGGCTGTGGGGCTCGGACAAGCTGCGCCACTATATCGACTACGGCCGCCGGATCGAGGGGCACCCTTCCACGTATGCTGGCGACCGCGACGAATTTTACAGCCGCCGCAAGGGCTATCTCATCTACGCCGACTAGCAGCCCCGTGGGTGGGATTCCTTGGGGCGGGAATGATTCCGGCTTAAACTCGCGCAGCGGCCCCAAAATATGATTTTGTGAAAACTCAGGTCACGCCATGGAAACTCCGCTCACCCAGCGCCTGGCCGCGGGGACACGATATGTCCTGCTGCTGGGACTGCTCTTGATGCCCAGTGGGTCGTCCGGTCAGGATGAAGCTGCCGTCCCCGAGGCCAAGCGCACCAGCATATTTGTACTGCCGGCCATCAATTTTAGCGATGACCTGGGGTTCGGCTACGGCGCACTGGTCCAGTGGGATGACAAGCGCAGCGCCGACTACCAGCCCTATTACCTGTCCCACCGCGTGCTCATCCAGCGGACGACACGGGGCATTGCGGACTACTACTACCGGCTGGATAGCAAGTACCTGCTCCCCCGGGGGCTGCGCCTGACCGTGGAGACCCGCTATCGCGTCAGCCTGTTTGAGCCTTACCACGGATTGGGCGGCGCCCAAACCCGCTACAGCGTCAGCTACCACGATGAAGACTCCAGCGACTACCGGGGCAAGTTCTATTACACGTACGATAAGCGGTCTATCCAAGCCAACGTTCTGGTGCAGGGCGGCGGAGAGCGGCTGCGCTGGCTGGCCGGCGTGATTCACCTGTCCACGGCTGTGGACACCATTGACTACGCCCGTCATGATGAGGACCCTAGCTTCCGAAGTCTGCTCGCCGGAGAGGTGGCTCTCGGCGGGGTGCAACTGGCGGGGGGCCGGGAGAGTGGCCTGGCTGCCGGGCTGGTCTGGGACGGCCGGGACCATGAGACGACCCCCACCCGCGGCATCTGGTCGGAGGTGCTGCTGCGCTGGGTGCCCGCCGTGCCCACCAACGATTATTTCTATACGGTGGTGACGGCAACCCACCGTCACTACGTGCCGCTCTACCGTAACCTGACCTTCGCCTACCGCCTGAGCGCCAGGGCCATGTCGGCCGGCGCGCCATTTTTCTCCGTGCCGAATATTGACGGCTCATTCGCCATGGTGACGGGGCTGGGCGGTTACCGGACCCTGCGGGGGGTGTTGTGGCAGCGCGCCGTTGGCAGACGGCTGTTCTACGGCAATTTTGAGCTGCGCTACCGCCTGCTGCCGTTGTGGCGCAGCGGCTACCTGGCCTGGAGCGCTTTCCTGGATCTGGGCAGGAGCTTTGACGCCGCACCGCCTGATGAAATGCCTGACGCAGGCGAGTTTAGCGACCGCTGGCACCGGGGCGTGGGCAGCGGGCTGCGGCTGGCCCCCCACGCGAGCCTGGTGATTGCCTTCGAGCTGGGCTGGCCCATGGAGCCGCAGTTGGACGGCCCCGGCATGAAACTGTATATCGGCGTGGACTGGCTGTTCTAGCGGACGCGATAAAAGGAGCCCTGGCATGAACAGCACACCGGTCCATCGACGCCGCAGCATGTATTCCTGGGCCATGTACGATTTCGCCAACTCGCCGTTCACGACCATGGTGGTGACGTTCATTTACGCCACCTACTTCGCCAAGGTGATCGCCCCGGATGCGATAACCGGCACGGTACTGTGGTCACGGGGCGTTACCATCACGGCCCTCACGGTGGCCTTCCTCTCACCGTTTGCGGGCGCCCTGGCCGATCGGGGGGGCTACCGCAAGCTGTTCCTGCTCCTCGCCACCGCAGTCTGCATCTTTGGCTCGGCCATGCTCTACAGGCCGCTTCCGGGACAGATCACCCAGGCCCTGATGTGGTTCGTCATTGCCAACATTGCCTTTGAAATGGCCAATGTATTTTACAATTCCTATCTGCCGGACATTGCCCCGCCGAACCGGCTGGGTTGGGTGTCGGGCATGGGTTGGTCGCTGGGCTATGTCGGCGGGTTGGTGGCCATGATCTTGTCCCTGGTAGGCCTGGTCAATGCCGACGTGCCCTGGTTTGGCTTCAGCAAGGAAGCGGGCCAGAACATCCGGGCCACCAACCTGCTGGTAGCGGGCTGGTTCGCAATTTTCGCCGTGCCCATGTTCCTGTGGGTTAAGGAGGACCGATCGCAGGTCCCGCGCACCAAAGAGCCGATTCTGCGGGCCACGCTGCAGCAGTTGGCCGAGACGTTCAGAGAGATACGACGCTACCGTCAGGTGGTACGCCTGCTACTGGCGCGCCTGATCTACAACGACGCCTTGGTGACTATTTTCGCCTTTGGGGGCATCTACGCCGTGGGCACCTTCGGATTTTCCATTGAGGAGGTCATTGTTTTTGGCATCGCCCTGAACTTCGCGGCCGGGATCGGTGCCTTTGCGTTGGGCTACGTCGATGACGTTTTGGGCGGCAAGCGGACCATCCAGCTGAGCCTGATAGGGCTGATCCTGGCGACCCTGCTGGCCGTTGTGGCCCCTAACCGGCTTGCGTTCTGGATTGCGGGCATGGGTATCGGGCTGTTCATTGGCCCCAACCAGGCTGCCAGCCGGTCGTTGATGGCGCGCTTCACCCCGCAGCACAAGAAGGCGGAGTTCTTCGGGCTGTTTGCGTTTTCAGGCAAGGCCACCGCCTTCGTGGGCCCCCTCCTGCTGGGCGTGCTAACCCAGGCGTTCCAGTCCCAGCGGGCGGGCATCTGGGTTGTGCTGGTGCTGTTTATTGTTGGAGCGCTGCTACTCCGCAGAGTGGAAGAAGCGGAAGGGCTGCAGATGTCAAAGCGGCAGCTGTGATGGCGAAAGCCCCTCCTTCCAGGCCGGGAAAAGCATATATGTGCGGGCACCCTATCCGGGCTGCTACCCCCAGCATCATGTGGCGTTGATGCAAAGCTATACAATGGGTTGTGTAGGTGATACATTTTTTAGATCATGGATTACTTTAAGCCACAGCCGTAAAACCCAGCCCTGATCAACGATTACTCTTGACTTTTTATGCTGCGGATATATATATTCAGACCGGGTTTTGCCTCAAGTATGCGGTATCTTGCTCCCATAGGATTGATCGTGCTGGTATTTGCCATCATGGTGGGTGGCAGTTACGATGACCACGGGGTGGCGCAGACTGCCCTGCGGCTGGTGCCGACGGAAAATGCCCAGCCGGAGCTCATCGTGTCCACGCTGGGCGCGTTAAACGGGATCCAGGCGGTGGACCTATCCAGGGTCGATCATCGGCTGTTGATCACTTACGACAAGGGGCGCATCTCCCTTGCCGACCTGCATCACATTCTGATTTCCCTGGGATACAATTCGGTGCCCATTAAGGAAGCCAAGGTCAGGGCCGGCATGTAGCTGCCCGGCTCAGCAGCTGGAGGAAGCGATAACTTTAGCGTCCGGTTTGCATGGCCCGGGCGTTTTTTTGTGCCTGAACGAGCGGGGAGTTCTGCCACACTTGCTGTGCCCGGGACTGGAGTCGAAGGCTCACCGTAGGCGTGGCCTCCTGGCTACACCGAGGCCCAGCACGTCTTTATGATTGTCAATGGGAAACAGCTTCCGATCATAGGAAGCCTTTGCCGTGCCCGGGACTGGAGTCGAACCAGCACATCCATAAGGACACTAGACCCTGAACCTAGCGCGTCTACCAATTCCGCCACCCGGGCCGGGCGCCTGCCGCTGAGAATTATGAGCTACAGGCTGCGGACCGGAAGCTTACGGGCAGTACGATTCTTCAGTCAAGGGGATTAACCTTGAAGCCGGTTCCACCCCGCGTCTAAATTCCTGCCACCCCGAGTGAGCGCAGGAAAGCATATTGTGGCCACCAATCGCAAGGCGCGGCATCAGTTCCATATTGTCGAGACCTACGAAGCGGGCCTGGTACTGTTGGGCACCGAAGTCAAAGCATTGCGGGAAGGCAAGGTGAGCCTGATCGATGGCTACGCCCGCTTTCAGGCCAGCGAACTCTACCTGCTGGACATCCACATCGGGGCCTATTCGCATGCCAGTGTTGCGGACCACGATCCCCTGCGGGAGCGCAAACTGCTCCTGAGCAGGCGTGAACTGGGCAAATTGCGCAAGGCCGTGGAGGTCAAGGGCCAGACGCTGGTGCCGCTGTCGGTCTATTTCAAGGGCGGCTGGGCGAAGGTGGACCTGGCCATAGCCGTGGGCAAGCAGCTGCGCGACAAGCGGCGCGATCTTGCCGACCGGGATGCCAAGCGGCAGCTGGAGCGGGTCATGAAGAGCCGGCGGGGGGCCCGGCACCGATGACGATGCCGCCGGTGAATGAACAGCTGGAGCTCCTGCGGCGGGGTGTCGAGCAGATCATCCCCGAAGAGGAGCTGGTGCAGAAGCTGGAGGCGTCGCTCAAGTCCGGGCATCCGCTGAAGGTGAAGCTGGGCTGCGACCCCAGCAGGCCCGATCTGCACCTCGGGCACACGGTTGTCCTGCGGAAATTGCGTCAATTCCAGGATTTTGGGCACGAGGCGATCCTGGTGGTGGGCGATTTCACCGGCATGATCGGCGACCCCACCGGGCGCAACAAGACCCGGCCGGCCCTGACGCTGAAAGAGGCGCGGCAGAACGGGCAGAGCTATTACGATCAGGCCACCCTCGTATTGAGCAGCGAGCGCCTGCGGATCGTCTACAACTCCGAGTGGCTCTCCAAACTGGATTTTGCCGACCTCATCCGGCTGGCCTCAAAAATCACCGTGGCCCGGCTGCTGGAGCGGGACGACTTCACGCGCCGCCTCAAGGAGGGCACCCCCATCTCATTCCACGAACTGCTCTACCCCCTGGCACAGGCCTACGACTCGGTAGCCCTGGAGGCCGACGTGGAACTGGGCGGCACCGACCAGACCTTCAACCTGCTGGTGGGGCGGGATTTCCAGCGCGGCATGGGGCAGTCGCCGCAGGTGATTATCACGACCCCCCTTATCGCCGGGACCGACGGCAAGGAGAAGATGTCCAAGTCGCTGGGCAACGACATCGCCCTCACCGACTCCGCCGACCAGATGTATGGCAAGCTCATGTCCATTCCGGATACGCTGATTCTGCCCTACTTCGAGGCTTGTACGGCCGCAGCTCCGGCTGAGCTGGCGGCGATTGCCCAGGAGCTGGCCTCGCCGGGCGTCAATCCCAAGGCGGTCAAGGAGCGGCTGGCGGCGGAGGTCGTGACGCTGTATCACGGTCGTGAGGCGGCGATCCATGCGGGGAAGGCCTTCGACGCGCTGTTCAGCCAGGGCGAGCCGCCCGCAGACATGCCGGAATATCGCATCGCCGCCAAAAACATGTTTCTGGTACAGGTCCTGAAAAATGCCGGACTGGTGGCCTCCAACGGGGAGGGCCGGCGGCTCATCGCTCAGGGCGCCGTGAAACTGGATGGCGAGGCGGTGATCGATACCGAACGGGTGTTGCAGCCCGGCAGTACGGGCATCCTCAAAGTGGGCAAACGCAGATTCTTAAGGCTGGTCGATTGATCCCAGCCGGGAGGTAGACGTGCGGGATGGGGTGACATCATTTGCGGCGCGCTGGCACTTCGCCAGCCTGGCCCTGCTGACCGCCTGTGGCGGGGGCGAGCCGCCGGCGCATACCACGACGGTCCTGGATGGCGCGCTGTGGATGCAGCAGTCGGCGGAGTACTGGGCGCTTGCCACGCAGACCTATACCGTGGCCCAGGAGAGGCTGGACCAGGCCCTGGACGACCGCAGCTGGACGGCCGCCCTGGAGCAGGGGTCAGGATATGAGCAGCTGCCCCCGGCCGTGGTGCTGGATGTGGACGAAACGGTGCTGCAAAGCACCTCCTATACCGCCGAAAGGATCGCCGCGGGGGGAGGCTACACGCTGGCAACCTGGCGGGACTGGTATCAGACCGGTGGTGGCAAGCCCGTGCCGGGTTCGCTGGACTTCTGCCGTTACGCGATCAGCCGGGGCGTGGCAGTCTATTTCGTCACCAACAACCGGGACACGCTGCACACGCTGGTCTCCGCGGCACTGCGGGAGCACGGCTATCCCGTCCGCGATGACAACAGCAATGTCATCACCCGCTCAGATGTGCGCGACAAGGGGCCCCGGCGCCGGGCGGTAGCGGCGGAGCACCGCATCCTGCTGATCTTTGGCGATGACGGCAACGACTTCGCCACTGATCTGGGGAACGGCGTGGGGGCCGAGCGGGCCGCCGCCGCCGAGCGTTATAGCCAGCGCTGGGGGCGATCGTGGTTCTTGCTGCCCAATCCCATGTACGGCTCGTGGATGAATTCACTTTTCGAAGGGCTGGACGCAGAGACCCCCACCGAGCGTTGGCGGGCCAAAATGAAGCGGCTACAGACCCAATAACCGTACACAGGACAGGGGCATTATGCAACTCTCTCCCGGCGCAAAACGGCGCAACCGGCTCTGGCTGATGGTGGTCTTCCTGCTGCTGGTGCGGGTGTCCGCCGATGACCTCGCTGCCGCCGCACCTGACGGGCCCACGCGAGCCAGGTCACTTATTCTCGTGATTGCCGACGGCATGGGCATAGGCCAGCACACGCTAGCCTACTACTTTGGCAGCCGCTACCCCCTGGCACGGTTCGAGCACGTGGGGCTCATGACCACCCATCCGGCGGTGCGGGAGCGCGTGACCGATTCGGGCGCGGCGGCTACCGCTCTAGCCACGGGGCATAAGACCGACAATGCGGTCATCGGTATGGACGCCGCAGGCAACCGGGTGGAGACCGTCCTGGAGGCGGCGGAGTCTGTGGGGATGGTGACGGGCCTGGTGAGCACCGCTGCCATCACCGATGCCACGCCAGCCGCTTTTGCAGCCCACGTGCCCAACCGCGGTTTACAGGAAGAGATTGCCCGGCAAATGACGGCGGCCGGCATCGAGGTGCTGCTGGGGGGTGGCCGAAAGTATTTCACCACCGATGCCGCCGGGAACGATCTTCTGAAGGGCCTTGCCAGCCGGGGCGTGCAGGTGGTTCACGAGCTCGCCGACGTACAGGCTGATGAGCGGCCCCTGCTGGGCCTGTTCGCTGGTGGCGAGATGCCCGTTCCGCCGCGGCGAACCCCCACCCTGGCCGCGATGACGGCGGTGGCGCTCGACCGTCTTAAAGGCCACCCCCAGGGCTTCTTTCTGCTCATCGAGGATGAAGGCACCGACACCCAGAGCCACCGCAACAATACCGCTGGCGTCCTGGCTGCCCTGGACGACGTCATGGCCACGGTTGAAACGCTGCTCGATTACCAGGCCACGCACCCCGAAGTGCTGCTGATATTCACCGGCGATCATGAAACCGGCGGCCTGATGCTCAATGGAAAAGGTAGCAGACCAGGCCAACTGAAGTGGACGACGCACGGCCACACGGGGAACTTCCTGCCGATATTCGCCAGCGGGCCGGGCAGTGCCGCCTTCGATGCCCTGCTGGACAACACCGAGGTGGGGCAACTGCTGTTGGACTTCATCCGGCAACCTTAGGCGGGCCTGCCGACGCACCTGGCCTGGACGTTCGGGGCGTTGTCAAGGCGTTCCATGGGAGCCGGGTCGTGGATGAGGTTTCCTTCCGCGTGGAGCCGGGGAGCATCTTCGGTCGGTTGGGGCCCAACGGCGCGGGCTGTACCAGAAAACGCGCCTGAGGGAGACCCTGGTCTACCTGGCCCGGGCACGGTAGGGGATATCAGTTCCGGCAAACACACGGGCAGCGGTGCGGCCTATCCCTATGTTTGTCGTCCAGCCGATGGAACCACCGCGCCCTCGGAGCGTAAATCCGGTAGCCTTTGCCTCACCCACGCCATTGGCGATAACTTCAGGGCGGAATTTTGGGCAGAGGCTCATTCTAAGAAGTAAGGAGCAAGGCTGGTATGGGAAAGAATACGGTTGAAATTTCCGAGGAGAACTTCGAGGAGCAGGTTTTGGGCTCTGACCAGCCCGTGCTGGTAGATTTTTGGGCGGAATGGTGTGGCCCCTGTCATATTGTGGCACCCATCATTGAAGAGGTGGCGGCTGAATACAAGGACAAGATTGTTGTGGGCAAGCTCAACGTTGATCATAACCCCGGTGTGGCCGCAAAGTACGGTATCCGCGGGATTCCGACGATGTTGCTGTTCAAGGATGGACAGGTGAACAATCAGATTGTGGGGGCGGTCCCCAAGGCACATATTGTGGAAATGGTAGACGCGGCGCTCAACTCGTAATCAGGGAATGGTGTCCGAGTCTCGAAAGGTTGTCATTATCGGCTCCGGCCCGGCCGGACTTACGGCGGCGCTGTATGCCGCCAGAGCCCAGCTGCAGCCGCTGGTCTTTGAGGGCACACAGCCTGGAGGCCAGCTGATGATTACCACTGACGTGGAAAATTACCCCGGCTTTCCCGACGGCGTTTTGGGGCCGGCGATGATGGACCTGTTTCGCGAACAGGCGCAGCGGTTTGGCGCAGATACGCGCTTTGAACATGTCACAAGAGTGGACCTCTCCGAGCGTCCTTTTAAGGTTTGGGTGGGGGACGAGCTCACCAAAGCCGAGTCGCTGATCATCAGTACCGGCGCTACGGCGCGGCTGATGGGCCTGGACGGTGAAATAGAGCTCATGGGTCACGGGATTTCCGCCTGTGCCACCTGCGACGGTTTCTTTTTCAAGGATAAGGACGTGCTGGTAGTAGGCGGCGGCGATGCGGCCATGGAAGAGGCCCATTTCCTTACCAAGTTCGCCAGCAAGGTGACCATCATTCACCGGCGGGATAAGCTGCGTGCTTCCAAGATCATGGAGCGGCGCACGCTGGGCAATCCAAAGGTGGACATACACTGGAATGCGGTGGTTGAACAGTTGCATGGCGACCCCCAGAACGGAGGGTTCACGGGCGTCAGGCTGAAGGATACATTGACCGGGAAGCTGGAAGACGTGACCAGCGACGGTTTGTTCATTGCCATCGGCCACATCCCGAATACAGAGCTGTTCGTGGGGCAGCTGGAGACCGATAAGCGCGGGTATCTGGTGACGCAGGACAAGTCGTCCCGCACCTCCATTCCCGGCGTGTTCGCCAGTGGTGATGTCCAGGATGCGGTCTACCGTCAGGCCGTCACCGCCGCCGGTACCGGCTGCGCGGCGGCCATCGACGCGGAGCATTTCCTGGCGGGCCAGACCTAGGGGCGTTTTTTCAGCTGCAAAAATCGGCCGTTCGAGGCACGGCGCAAAGCGGCGTGCAACACACTTTCAAATCCATTTTGACCGACATCGCCTCCCGAATCCCGTCCCGAAGCTTCGGGAATCGGGACAAGTTGCGGTTGCCGCGGTAGGGCCTTATGGGCGTAGGACCGGGCCGGCCGCGCATTGGAATCCTGCTGACGGGGCAGACCCTGGCGCCCATCCGGGAGCGGTTCGGCGATTTTGCCCGCTGGTTTCAAGAGCGCGCCGGGGCGCCGGCAGAATACCAGGTACACGCCCTCCATAAGGGCGACGCGGTGCCGTCCACCAGGGACTCGGATGGATGGATCATCAGCGGTTCGCCCGATTCGGTAAACGATCCCCTAGCGTGGCTCCCACCGGCCAAGGAGCGGATTGCGCAGGCAGTGGCAGCGGGGCACCCCATTCTGGGAGTCTGTTTCGGGCATCAGTTGCTCGCAGCCGCCACCGGTGGGGAGGTAGGGCTGAATACCGCGGGCTGGGAGCTGGGCGCAGGCCATGTGCAGCTCACCGCTGCCGGCGCCGGGTCGCCACTGTTTCACGGACTGGACCCACGGGTGCCCGTGTATGAAAGTCACCAGGAGCTCGTGACCCGGCTGCCAGATGGGGCGGAAGTATTGGCTGCCAACGAGATGGGGTTGCAGTCATTTCGGCTGGGGGCTCATGCGTTTGGCGTGCAGTTCCATCCGGAGTTTTCAGCCCAGATTGCCCGAATGTATGTTAAACTGAGGATGGGCGACGGCGAGGCGGCCGCCGCAATCAGCGAGCACCACGGCGATCCATCACACGAGGTGTTGACCAACTTTATTCGTTTCATACTGCAATAGAGGCAGGGATGCAGCAACCACTTTACGAGATCAAGAACATGTCCGCCAGCATCAAAGGCGTGGTCGTACTCTCCATCTCCAATTTTGAGATTCATCGCGGCATCACATATGCCATCATTGGCCCACCGGGCGCTGGCAAGACGAGCCTACTGGAAGCTTTGGCGGGCCTCAGGCCGCTATCCGAAGGCTCGATTCAGTACGATGGGCAGGCACTGACCGGCAGGCGGTCGATTGACAACTTCAAGGACGAAGTCTGCTACCTGCCGCAAGCGCCCGTCAGGGGTTGGGCGGCCCGTGGCACGGTGGAGCGGTATATGCTCAGCGGCATCCGCACGGCCTCCTGGTCCACCGATTCGGCGGACAAACGGCTGCAGGAGCTGGCCCGCCCCCTGAACTTGACCAGCAAGCTGGCGCGGTCGGTGAAGACGCTGTCACCGGGAGAACGGCGCAAGATCGATCTGGCTATCTGCCTGGCTTCGGATGCAAAGGTGCTGCTCCTCGATGAGCTCGAACTACACCTGGGCGTAGAGGATCTGGCACAGGTGAAGCGCCAGATTCAGAGGAAGTGTGGTTATGAGGGCACCACTGTCGTGCTGTCAACCCTGTCGCCCAATACCCTGCGCGGCATGACGGGCGTATCGGTCACCCTGGATCGGGGCCGTATTGCCTCGATTCGATCTGTTCGTGAAGGCGGACGGGGCCGGCAGAGCCAGACATCCGGGCGCGGTGGCGGCCGCCCGACCAGGAGCGCAAGCAGGCGGGGCACAGCCAGCCGACAGCCTAGGCGTCCGTAGGCAGTCAGTTGGTTCCCCTGTCATTATACTGGAGCCCCGATTTCGCCGCGCATGAAGTCAGCCCCGGGCATCCTGAATCGGCCCGCCGCCTCCAGGCCATCGCTGACCGGCTCCGCGCTACCGGCCAGTGGGCAGCCTACCGCCAGGTGGAAGCCCGGCCAGCGACCACCGAAGAACTGGCTCTGGTCCATCCGCGGGCCTACATCCAGCGCGTGGAGGATTCCATCAGGGCGGGTGCGCGCACGGTGGATTCCGGAGACACCGAGGTTTCGGCTGGATCGTTCGATGCCGCACGCAAGGTAGCGGGGGCGGGGCTACAGGCCGTAGATGATGTGCTCGCAGGCAAGACTCAGTGCGCCTTCATACTTGGCCGACCACCGGGACATCATGCCCTGCCTGGACGTGCCATGGGCTTTTGCCTGTTCGCCAACGCGGCCCTGGCAGCCAACTACGCTCTACAGACCCACCAGCTTGAGAGGGTTGCCATCATCGACTGGGACGTCCATCACGGCAACGGGACCCAGGAAATATTTTATGAATCGGAGCGGGTCCACTATACCAGTACACACGAATTCCCCCTCTATCCCGGCACTGGCCGGGCCGACGAAGTAGGTCGTGGCCCCGGCAGGGGCACCACACTTAACTTCCCCCTGGCAGCGGGGCATGACGATGGTGATTTTGTGGGCATTCTTGAAGGGCCGGTGGCCGACGCGCTGGCTGCATTTGCGCCGGAACTGCTGCTCATCTCCGCAGGATTTGACGCCCATGAGGACGACCCGCTGGGGCACATGAACATCACCACGGACGGATTTGCACGCATGACCGGGGTCGTGGCCCAGCTGGCCGGGGAACTGTGTTTTGGCCGTATCGTCTCATTCCTGGAGGGTGGCTACAACCTGGACGGACTGGCCGGATCCGTCGCCGGGCATCTGGCGGTGCTGGCAGACAGCGGGCAGGCCCGTTCAGACCCGGGCGGCTAGGGCGGCGTTGTCCCCGCGCTTTACGGCGAAAGGATGGGCATGAAGCACCTGTATCGCTCTCAAGACAACCGCATACTCGCCGGCGTGTGTGGGGGTCTGGGTGAGTATTTCGGCATCGACCCGGTGCTGGTTCGCCTCGGGTTGATTCTGCTGACCCTGGTCTGGGGCATCGGCCTGGTCCTGTACGTGATCGCCTGGATCATTATCCCCGGCCGGCTGGACGACAGCCCGGCGAGCGCTGAGGCCGATACCCGACCGGCGTCGGGCAGGGGGCGTTTCTGGTGGGGCTTGGTCCTGGTAGGCTGCGGTGTGGTCCTCTGGGGTGGCATACGGTACCGATTCAGCTATTGGCCCATCATGCCAGGCCTACATCTGCGGTCGCCTGGCATTGTTCCCCTGGCCCTGGTAGTGGTTGGGCTTTACCTCCTCTATACCTTTGGCCGGGCCAGCTCGAAAGATGCCACTTCGGAGGCCAAGCACTTGTACCGGAGCAGGTACGACAAACGCATCGGCGGCGTGTGTGGTGGCATTGCGGAATATTTCCAGATTGATGCCACCCTGGTGAGGGTCCTCTTCGTGGCGGGCAGCCTTTTTTACCTGGCCACGGGCCTGATATACCTCGTACTTATGATATCATTGCAAGAACAGCCGTTTGAGCCGGCCGGCGCTTCACCGTCCGCCGCATCCGGCCGGGTTACGGCCCCACGGAAGGGTGGCAAGACGGGCAAGGCAAAGGGCTGAGCCTGCGGCCTCGCCATCTGCGCCTGAACTTGCACAACTAGCGGTAACACCATGCTCCCGGACCGTTTTAAGCAGCTGCGCGAGTCGTTCACCAAGCTGCGCCTGGTGGTGGTGGGGGATGTCATGCTGGATACCTATTATTGGGGGGGTGTAGCGCGCATCTCACCGGAGGCTCCCGTACCGATCGTATCGGTGGACCGCGTGGAGCATCGCCCGGGCGGCGCGGCCAATGTAGCCTACAATCTGATTTCCCTGGGCGCGAAGGCGGATCTGGCCGGTGTCGTGGGCAGCGATGCCGCAGGCAGCCAACTGACGGCTGCGCTGGCATCCTATGGAATCCCCGCTACCCTGCTGACCGACCCCCAAAGGCCAACCACTCACAAGATTCGGATCATAGCTGACTCCCAGCACGTGGCGCGGCTTGACGAGGAGTCGGAACAATGGCTGGAGGAGTCATTGGCCGCTGAGCTCTGTGAGGCTGTCCGGCCGCTGCTGCCCGGAGCGGACGGCCTGATTCTTCAGGACTATAACAAAGGCACCCTGCCTGAACAGGTTATCAGGCAGCTGTTTGGCTGGGCCCGGGAGGCGCGCTGTCCGGTGTTTGTCGATCCCAAGTTTGCCAATCTGGACGCCTATCACGGCGCAAGTCTGGTGAAGCCCAACTTCACCGAGACGGAGCACTTCGCCGGTCGCAGCCTTCGAGACGAGGATGACATTATTGCGGCGGGGACCGAGTTGCGGCAGCGTCTGGCAGCAGAGGTATTGCTCATCACCCGTGGGCCAGCAGGCATGAACCTGTTCGATGCCGAGGGGCATCATCCTATTCCCACCCGCGCCCGGGAGGTGGCAGATGTGTGTGGCGCCGGGGATACGGTGCTCAGCAGCTACGCCCTGGCCTCGGTTGCGGGTGCGAGCCCTCGCGAGGCGGCGGAGTTGGCCAATTTTGCAGCCGGGACCGTTGTGGAAGA
This sequence comes from Candidatus Neomarinimicrobiota bacterium, assembly GCA_022560655.1. Lineage (NCBI taxonomy): Bacteria > Pseudomonadati > Fidelibacterota > Fidelibacterota bacterium. The sequence goes on along the minus strand of JADFSS010000027.1, from coordinate 4,062 downwards.
GATGGGGGTCGTGCCGGTCGTGCCGGAGAAACTTGAAAAGCTTATTCAGCACCATGCGCTGGCTTGATGCTGGCCCGCTCCAGGCCATCAGTTTCATGCTCGGTTTGGCCGGATTCGCGGCCGCCCAGCATATGCGCTACGAGCCCGAAGACTGGCAATACTTTCCCAGCACCGCGACGACCACGTCCGTGTCTGAAGGAACCGATGGCCTCTACTTCAGCACCCTGGATGGGCTTCTGTTTGCGGACCGCTTCGCGCGGCAGCTGGATCACCTGCCCGAGATCAATATGGGCCTGCCCTCACGCCGCCTTTACCAGGTCTACGTCGACGCATCGACCGAGGGGCTGTGGGTGGTTCATGAGCAGGGCGTCTCCTTCAGGCTGCGCACGGATGAAACCTGGCGAAACGTGCCGTTTCATGCCCTGCCAGACTACTTCCGGGGCCAGGCGGTCAGACGGGTAGGGGGCTCATTTGACGGCATTTGGCTCGACATGGATGGTGTCTATACCCTGCTCAACTCGTTTACGGGAGAGTTCATGCGCCGGGATATCGTACCACCCCCTGGCCCCGTGGAATGGAACACCAGCCGGGCCAATTTTTTCGAGCCCCCTGACGTGCTTGGATGGATTACCAGCGGACCGTGGACCACCGGCATCACAGAGTTCAACGGACCCGGTTTCATGACCACGGTGCCTACTTTTGTTTACCACGATCATTCCGATAAGGTCTGGTACGGCACGGTGCTGGGGACTCTGTTTCGGGGCGATCCCTTCACCAAAAGGCTGGAGTCATTTCAGGCCGGTATCGCACCGCAGCCGGTAACGACTCTTTACCGCGATGGGGATCGCACCTGGTTTGCCGATAACGCTTTCCGGCGAACAGGTTCCCGTTCCACCCGGCGCGGCACCTATTTTCTCAGCGTCTGGGATGAAAGAACATCATTGTGGCGCTACCATAGCGGGCTGGTTTCCGAGGCTATCCGTGATATCGGGGTCAACGACATGCTGCGGGTGGGGAGGCAACTCTGGCTGGCGACGATGGGTGGCATCGTGGTACTGGATACCCGTAATGAGTCCTGGGGCTTCGTTGGCGCCGACGCCGGGCTGCGCGACCGGGCCGTATGGGACCTGGAGCGCTACGGTGACGACATATTTGCCGCCACCGCCCGCGGCATCGACCGCATCAGCCCCAAGACCCAGCGAGTCATTTCCGAGGACAGCACGTCGATATCGCCGCAGACAGAGGTCTATAAGCTGTACAGCACCGGCGGGATCCTATACGCCGGAACAGCCAGTGGGGTCTATGCGTACACCAGAGGAACGGGGCCCCAATGGCGGCGGATCTCTGCATTGCCGGCCATCAGCATCTCGGGCAGCGCGGGCAGCCTTTACCTGGTAGCCAACAACCTGGTACATGTCCGCGACCGGGCAGGCGGAGACTTTACACTCCATCCAATTCCATTGACGGGGGAGGCAAGGATTCTGGAAATCACGGCATATGGGTCGTACATTTGGTTAGCGACCTCCAGTGGCGCCATGCTCTATAGTCTGAGTAATAAGCAGCTGATAAAATTTGGCCTCCGGGATGGACTGCCTTCCGAGGTTGTGTATGCCATTGAGCCGGCGGCGGATTGGGTCTGGTTCCTCACGCAGGAGGGAGTGGTGCGATTTAACTGGGGAGCATATTTTGACTAGCCGGCTGGCTGCCGCGGCACTACTTGTTTACGCGCTGTTGGGCGCTCACCAGGCAGCAGCGCAAGCGTTCCAACGCAGGCAACCGGAATCGCCTTTGCAGCTCGCGGTGGTCCAGGCACCCACGTTGCTGGCTGATTCGGTGCTGCTCACCGTGTTTGCCAGGATACCCCTCGAACGGCTGGTATTCCTAGCCCAGGATGATGGCTTTCGGGCTGCGTATGAGCTCTCCGTTTTCGCTGTGGCCGAGGACAAGATGGTTCGCGGCACCCGGATTTGGAAGGAAAGCGTGATCCGGACGGCCTACAAGGATACCCAGGCTGAGGACGAGTATCATACCTCGCAGGCTTCGTTCGTGCTGCCTGCGGGCAAATATGAAATTGTAGCTAACCTCTGGGACAAGGATAGCTCCCAACGGTATACTGCCCGGGAGCAGATTGAAGTGCTGGACTATCCTTTGGGTGAGCTGGCGCTAGGTGATGCCGTGCTCATCTCCGGAATAGAAAAATTACCCGGGCAGCGCGACCGACTTATCCCTTACCTAGACAACCTCGTATCCGATGAGGCGGACTCATTCCGGGTCTACCTGGTGGTGCGCAATCCTTCCGAGGATTCCACGCGCGCGGAGGTGACCTACGTTCTGGAAGCTGAGAAGAAGGATACGCTGAGCGATACGACCGGGCACCTTATGCTGAGCGCGGGGCTGTCGACCCATGTAATCCCGTTTGCCGCGAGCGAGTTGAAAAAGTCAAATCAAACGCTGACGATTCGCCTGCAGGTCGATTCACTCATGGCAGAGCGCACGGTAACTATACGCAAGGAGTGGACCGGTCTGGCGTCATCCATCGATGACTTGGACCTGGCCATCAGACAGACGCGTTACCTGGCGAGCCGGCAGCAGCTGCAGAAAATGCGCTCTTCCAAGGGTGAGGCCCAGCGCGAGGCGTTGATGAAATTCTGGCAGGAGCTCGACCCCTCGCCCGGTACGCCCCGCAACGAACTGATGGACGAGTACTATCGTCGGGTAGCCTACGCCGATGCTCACTACCGCAGCTTCCAGCCCGGCTGGCAGACGGACCTGGGCATGGTCTACATCATCTACGGCCAGCCCGACGATATTGAGCGGCACCCGTTTGACGTCCGTCAGAAGCCCTATCAGATCTGGTTCTACTATGGCAAAGGGTGGCGCTTCGTTTTTGTGGACGTTAATCTGTTCGGCGATTACAGGTTGACGACCCCGCTCTATCCAACTCGGACCTACTAGGGCTACTGCCCGCACCTTGTCCAGCCGTCGCTTTTCATACTCCCGGTTCTCGACCTTCGACCAGTGCCCGGCGCGTTACCGGATGATCTACCTGGAGGGACGCCCCACCGCGGGCGAATCCATCGAAGCCTTTCTGGGTTCCCGCCTGCACGAAACGCTGGAATGGCTCTATCGCGAGCGAAAGGGGAGCCGTGCAGTACTCTTCGATGCCCTGCTGGAGCGCTACCGCGAACTCTGGCGCGAAGCCTGGCACGCCTACATCCATATCGCGGACCCGGCCTGGAAAACCGATGACTACTACCAGCTGGGTCAGCGCAGCCTGGCCGGTTATTTCCGGCAGCACGCCCCCTTCGATGAACCCGTGGAAGGCGTTGAGCGCACCATCAGTTTCGAGGTGACCTCGGGCCAGCAGGGGGGCGCGGGGCAGGCGGGTGACGGGTACCTGATGACCGCCATTCTCGATCGGCTGGACCATCACGGGGCGGGGTGGTGGTCCATCCACGACTATAAATCGGGCAAGCGCATGCTCACCGCGTCCAACGCTGAAAAAGACCTGCAGATGAAGGTCTATTTCCTGGCGCTGACGGAGTCGCAGCCATCGGTGGAGCGGGTAGACGTTGTGTGGCACTATCTGCGCCACGGCAGAGAGCTGCGCCTGGAGAGCGTCGGCTGGGATCCCAAGCGTATCGCCGCCATGGTCAGGAAGCGCATCGACAAATTGCGAGCAGCTGAGGCCGAACCCAGCCTGCTCGCACCCAAGGAATCCATCCTGTGCAACTGGTGCTATTACTGGGATGTCTGCCCGGCCAAGCAGGGACAGACCCATCCGGCAAGGTTGGCGGATTGAGGGCGGCACAAGCGGTGGGAGGCAAAATGCTGTCAGTATTGAATTTGGGCCTGCCCGCAAATCGTAATCCTAATTCATCCACCCTTACAGATAGCCCCTATCCGTTTCCCGATGGTGTCTGAATTCCTCCATCTAGGTCGCTGGACCATCCACTTGCTCCAGTCGGGCACCTTCGGGCTGGATGGCGGGGCCATGTTCGGCTCCGTGCCCAAGGCGCTGTGGGGGCGCAGCAATCCCGCCGATGAGGCCAACCGTATCGA
>JADFSS010000026.1 GCA_022560655.1 Candidatus Neomarinimicrobiota bacterium | reverse complement strand
GGCGCTCCGCGATAGGCTGGCGGAAAACACCGCCACCTTTCGCGAAAAGATGACCGCAGCGGGCTTTGACATCACCCCCGGCGAACACCCCATCGTGCCCCTCATGCTGGGGGAGGCCAAACTGGCCCAGGACATGGCCGCCGCCATGCTGGAGGAGGGCATCTACGTCATCGGCTTCTTCTACCCGGTGGTGCCCAAGGGGACGGCCCGCATCCGGGTGCAGATCAGCGCCGCCCATACCCAGGCGCATCTGGACCAGGCGGTGGCGGCGTTCGTGAAGGTGGGCAAGAAATTTGGGGTGGTGGAGTGAGCGCGCCTGACGGTCCAGCATAGATCGGGCAGATCGCTATCACCGTCCGCGACCTGGACGGCAACGTATGGGCGCCGATGAGCGCGGAAGCGCGGGCGTGAGGGCACGGGACTTCCAACTGGACGTAATCACGGGCGAAACCGCAGGCAGCGCGGGAGAGGGGTAAGCGTTTACCCATCCTTGAGAATCAGTCCTTGACAAAGCGTTCGCTATTACGTACGTTATCCGAGTCTTCAGTACAAGGCCGAAACTGATTATGAAATCCATCACCGTCACCCAGGCCCGCAACAACCTTTACCGGCTTATCGATGAGGCGGCCGAGAACCACGAACCGGTGCTGGTGACCGGCAAGCGCAGCAACGCCGTGCTCATCAGCGAGGAGGACTGGCTGGCCCTTCAGGAGACGCTGCATCTTGTCACCATTCCAGGGATGCGAGAGTCCATCCGTGCAGGGCTGGCGACGCCCCTTGAGGAGACCGCCGGGGAACCGGGCTGGTGAGCTGGCGGCTCGCCTTCACCCGCCAAGCCCAAAAAGATGCCCGAAAAATCGCTGCCGCAGGCTTCAAGCCCAAGGTAGAGAAACTGCTCGCCCTGCTTGAGTCCGATCCCTACGGGACGCCACTGCCTTTCGAAAAACTGATGGGCGACCTGTCCGGAGCCTATTCGCGGCGCATCAATATCCAGCACAGGTTGGTTTATCAAGTGATGGAAGACGAGCAGGTGGTGAAAGTCATCCGCCTGTGGACCCATTACGAGTAGGTGACAGCCCTCGGGCTCCATTCGCCGCTTGGGCCGTTGGCCAGCTCAGGGAGGTGTGAGACCGGAATAGGCGGCCACGCCCAGCACCCCCTACACGCAGCATATGGTCTATCAGTACCACCATAGCGCCAGGGCCCAGTTCGAGCAGCAGCTGAGCGTCACCCGGGACCACATCATCCCCTTTATCGAGCAGTGGCGCAGCATCGGGTCCGAGACGCGGGTGCTGGAGATCGGCTGCGGGGAAGGTGGTGTTTTGAAGGCGTTTCTGGAGCGCGGGAGCCACGGGACAGGCGTGGAGCTGGACCCGCTGCGATACGAGGGGGCCAAGCAGTTCTTGCAGAACGACATCCGGCGGAAACGGGCCCGATTGCTCCGGGAGGATATCTACGCGGCAGACATTGTACGGGAACTCGGGGAGCCATTTGATGTGATCATTCTCAAGGACGTCATCGAGCATCTCCCCCACCAGACCAGGCTGCTGCGCAGGCTGGGGGGTCTCCTGAAGGACGGTGGCGCCGTGTTCGTCAGCTTTCCCCCCTGGCAGATGCCTTTTGGCGGGCACCAGCAGGTCTGTAACAGCAGGGTGCTTTCACGGACCCCCTATTTCCACCTCCTGCCGCAATTTTTATATGAGGCCATACTACGAATGTTTAATGAGCCGGCGGGCAGAATCGAGGAGCTGTTGGAACTGAAGAAGACGGGGATATCACTTGAGCGATTCAGGGCAATCACGAAGCAGACGGGCTACGAGACGATCGGTCAAAGGCTGTATTTGGTCAATCCCATCTACCGCTACAAATTCGGCCTGCAGCCCCGGCGGCAGTTCCGGGCAATCGCCGCGCTACCTTACCTGCGAGACTTCGTGACGACCTGCGGGTACTTCCTCCTGCGCCCGACGCCGCCCTAGGCGGCGCCCTCCACGACCGGCGCCGATTTGGGCCTAGCCACCGGCGCTGCCCCCACGGGCAACTGCTCGGTCTGCCGCAGCACAGCCAGCAACCAGATCAACCCTGTGGCGGACGCAATGGCGATGGAGATCACCATGGCAAACCAGACATAGGTCACGGGCAAGTGCAGGCCGTAGGTGAACAGGATAGCAAGGGGGGCGCTGAGGGCAATCACCCGTAGGAAAGTGATCACTAGAAACGGCAAGCCCCTGCCCATGCCTTGCAACACGCGGGCGCTGATCATGCCCAGCGGCGCAACGGGAAAGGCCAGAGCATTGATACGCAGGTAGGAGACGCCGATCTCGAGGATTTCGGGGCTGGGATTGAAGATCAGCAGAATCTTGGGGGCCAGGGGATAGATGATGGCCGCGGCCACCAACCCGAACAGCACCGCCCGCTCCAGGGCATAGCGAATGATGCCCCGGAGCTGGCCGTATTCACCAGCGCCGTAGAACATCCCCACCAGCGTCACCGTGCCCGCCGAAATGGCAATAATGGGCATGAGGTAGATCATCTCCAACCGGCCCCCGATCTGGTAGGCAGCCACCGCGTGATGCGAGTAGCCGCTGAGAATCCGGTTGAAGACTCCGGCGCCAATCGACATAATGACGAACGAGAGCGACGCTGGTAGCCCGATGGCGAGAATGCTGGTGAGAATGGCCGGCCGGTACTGAAAATGCCGCAGCCGGAACTTCACGAACGTGCTCCGCCGGAGGAAGATCAGATACACGAAGATAAGGAAGACAATCAGCTGACTGATGATCGTTGCCAGGGCCGCTCCTCTCACGCCTTGGCCCAGACCGAATATGAAGATGGGATCAAGAATCAGATTCAGCACCATGCCACCCCCCAGCAGGGTCATGGGGCGAATCGTGTCGCCTTCACCGGCCAGGATGCCCCGGAAAAACGCCGAGAGCACAGAAAATGAGATGCCCAGGGCGATCACCTGAAAGTAGCTCCAGGCCAGGGTATGTATCTCCCCGCGTGCCCCCAGCACAGCCAGCAGCGGCGCACCCCAGACAAGTCCGATGAAGGTCAGGCCGACGCCAATGACCACGCCCAGAAATACGGCGTGCTCGGCCGTGTTGTCCGCCCGCACTTTGTCCTGCCCGCCAATGGCCCGTGCCACCACGGCGGTCACGCCCGATGACAGGCCCATGGTAATGCCGTAGGAGAAGAAAATGAGGGGCATGTTAAAGGCCAGCGCCGCCACCGCCTCCGGGCCTACCCACCCCACAAAAACCATGTCCGCAACAGAGTATAAGGTGTGGATGGTCATGCCCCCCAGGATGGGAAGACTCAGCCTCCAGAGCGCCCCGCGGGGATTTTCAATGAAGCTCTCAACACGGGATTGTGCCCTACTTTGTTGATTGGCCATAAGGAGGTGAACTTACGCCAGGGACGGCGTGATCAGCAATCCGTCTTTACGGTTGCTCCCCGTGCAGAGAACCCAAAACTTGCCCGACTGGCTTTCACGTTGTGTACTGAAAGAGACTGGGAGTAACTTCCCCACCGTTCGTCTCCGTTGCCAATAACCAGAAGAGAAATTTCGTAAAAAACCCTTCATGCTGCCCCTGCCATCCTTGCGTCTCGCTATCATCGGCCTGGTATTCACGTGGGTAATTTACGCCATTCTCCCTACGCTACAGTACCGTGCACTTTCCGAAGAAGACAAAGATGCGCGCCGAACCGCAGGATCGCTTGAGGCCCTTGAGCACAGGATCATCAGCCTGGGGTTGGACCTCCAGGGTGGTATTCACCTTGTTCTGGAAGTGGACATACCCAGCCTCGTCCGGACGCTGGCCAAGAACAAGGATGCCCTGTTCGATGATGTTCTGAACCAGACCGCCGCGGAGGCGCTGGACTCCGACAGTGATTTCTTCACCATTTTTAGTGCCCGGGCTGAGGAAAATAGCCTGCGACTCATCCGGCATTTCAGCGAATTTGGCAGCCGGACTCCAGACATCATTGCCGCCCTGCGCCTCGAGGCCGATGATGCCGTGGACCGGGCCCTGGAGATCATCCGCAACCGGGTGGACCAGTTCGGCGTGTCCGAGCCTACCATCCAGAAGGCGGGTGGGAAGCGCATTATTGTGGAGTTGGCCGGTGTGCAGGATCCCGCGCAGGCCCGGAGTCTTATCCAGAATACAGCCTTGCTGGAGTTCAATATCCTCCAAGATCTGGGGGTGGGCCGAGATGTGATGCTGAAGATTGACGAGGCGTTGCGGGCTGCAGGCTCGCCCCCGGAACAACCCGCCGCCGATGACACTGAAACGCCAGCCGATACGCTGGAGGACGCCTTGGCGGCGATACTGGGTGGTGGTGGCGATGCGCCTGCCGCGGTGGGTGGCCTCGCCATCTCGCAGGAAGTCTTGGGTGAGCGTCCATTTACCGGCTACATATTTAATGTGGGGAACGACTTCGTGGTGGCCTCCCGCCACCGCCACGCGGTGGATGCGCTGCTGGAGCGGCCCGAATCGAAGGTTGCTGTACCGACTGACGGCGTGTTCATGTGGAGCAACCGGTCAGAGGTCTTGCCGGCCACCGGCGTCGATGACGAATTCTATACCCTGTACTATCTCAATCGCGAACCCAGTCTGACGGGCGGGGTCATCACTGAGGCCAAGGCCAACATCGGCTCTCTGGGAAGCAACGCGGCCAACCAGCCGGTGGTTAACCTCAGCATGAATAGCGAAGGGGAGCGCACCTGGGCCCGGGTGACGGGCGCGAACGTGGGCCGCCGCGTAGCCATTGTACTGGATAAGAGGGTTCACATGGCGCCCGAAATCCGCGGCAAGATTCCCGGCGGCCAGACGGAGATCTCGGGCATGAAGGATATGGACGAGGCCAAGCTCATCGCCATCGTTCTGCGGGCTGGCTCCCTCCCGGCGCCGGTGGACATCATCGAAGAGCGGGCCGTTGGCCCCAGCCTCGGCCAGGACTCCATCTCCAGCGGTTTCAGGGCGGCGCTGTATGGCGGCCTGCTGGTGATCGCCTTCATGATATTTTATTACAAGGGCAGCGGCTTGGTTGCCACGCTGGCACTGACCTTCAATATTCTGGTGGTGCTGGCCGCACTTGCCTCCCTCAGGGCCACCCTGACCCTGCCTGGCATTGCCGGGTTGATCCTCACCGTCGGCATGGCTGTGGATGCCAATGTCCTGATCTTTGAGCGCATTCGGGAGGAACTGGACAAGGGCAAGTCCATCCGCGCCGCCATCGACAGCGGCTATGCCCGGGCCACCGTCACCATCATCGACGCTAATGTCACCACCATCCTGGCCGCCCTGGTACTGTTTCAGTTCGGTACGGGGCCCATAAAAGGCTTTGCCGTCACGCTGTTCTGGGGCATTCTGGCGTCCATGTTTACGGCCATATTCATGACCAGGACGATCTTTATGGTGCGTACCCGGAATCCCAAGGTCAAGACGCTGAGCATCTAGGGGGACCGCTTCAGAAAATGCGTTTACTTACCAACGTCAACATTGACTTTCTCGGCAAGCGCAAGCTTGCGGCCTATCTCTCGCTGACCCTGATCGCGGTGGGTCTGCTGTCGCTGATCATCCGGGGAGGGCCCAAACTGGGCATCGATTTTACGGGTGGCACGCTGGCCCAACTGCAGTTTGAAACTCCCCTGGAAACGGGTCAGGTGCGCCAGCTGCTCCTTGAGGGCGGCTTCGATCGACCGATCATACAGCGGTTCGGGGCCGACAACGAAGTGCTGGTCCGGCTGGCCGCCGGTGATGTGGGCGAGGACTTCCGCGAGCGTCTGCAGACTGCCCTGGCGGGGCTGACATTCGAGGTTCGCCGGCTGGAGTCGGTGGGCCCCAAGATAGGGGGGGAGCTGCGGGGCAAGGCCCTACAGGCGATCCTGTTTGCTCTGCTGGGCATCCTCATCTACATCTCCCTGCGCTTTGACCGCTACTACGCGGTGGGCGCGGTGGTCGCCCTGGCACACGATGTCCTGATTACCCTGGGGGTTTTTTCGCTGCTCGACCTGGAAATTGATCTGGCCATTGTCGCCGCATTCCTGACCATTGTGGGCTACTCGCTGAACGACACAATCGTTGTATTTGACCGCATCCGCGAGAACGTCAAGCTGCACCGCAAGGATGATTTCTTTTTTACCGTTAACCGCTCCGTGAACCAAACCCTCAGCCGCACCATCATTACCTCGCTCACCACTTTGATGGTGGTACTCATGCTCTACCTGATGGGTGGCGAGGTCATCAAATATTTTGCCTTTGCGCTCATCGTGGGCGTGCTGGTGGGGACCTACTCTTCTATCTATGTCGCCAGCCCTCTGATGGCCATGCTGGAGGTCAGGGCCCAGGCCCGATCCAGCGCATAGATGGTCTTGGCCTCGGCCATCGTTTCTGCAATCACCTTGCTCCTTTGCCTGCGGGTCTAGCCGTGCCGGTTACTGCAGTCATCGGAGGCCAATGGGGTGACGAGGGCAAGGGCAAGGTGGTCGATCTGCTTTGTGCCGGTGTCGATTTGGTGGCCCGTTACCAGGGTGGGGCCAACGCCGGCCACACCGTCAAAGTCGACGGCGAGACACTTGTGCTCCATCAGGTGCCCTCCGGGATCCTCCACCCCGGCACCGTGTGCATCCTTGGTCACGGAGTCGTCCTGGATCCCGTGGCACTGTCTGAAGAACTCGATACCCTGGCTCAACACGATGTTGATACCGCTGGACGCATACTCATCAGCTCGTCCGCGCACGTGGTAACCCCGATCCACAAAGCCATGGACCGGGCTACAGGACACGTCATCGGCACCACCCTCAAGGGCATTGGGCCGGCCTATGCTGACAAGGCCCGCCGCCTGGGCATACGGGCGGTGGATCTGCTCGATACCACCCAGTTGGGCACTTATCTCAACAGCCGAGTGAAATTGGGCCTGGATCAGGGGGAAATTAAGGCGGCTGACGCTGGACCGTTGAAGGCTGAGCTGGAAGCGTTTATCTTCGCCGCAAACCGCATCGCACCTATGGTTACGGACACCTTCGCCGCATTGCAGGATGCTCTGGCCGCAGATAAGAACATTCTATTCGAGGGCGCTCAAGGCACGCTGCTCGATCTGGATATGGGCACCTTTCCCTACGTCACTTCCTCCCATCCTACCATCGGCGGCATCGCGACGGGGCTCGGTGTTCCCCTGCAGAAAGTCGACCGGTTTGTGGGGGTGTTCAAGGCGTATACTACCCGCGTGGGCGCCGGGCCGTTCCCCACCGAGCTCACCGATGAACAGGGCCGTGAACTTCAATCGGAGGGAGCTGAATTCGGAGCCACCACCGGGCGGGAACGCCGCTGTGGATGGTTTGACGCCGTGGCGGCCGCCTATGCCTGTCAGATCAACGGTTTCACGGAATTGGCCCTTACAAAACTTGATGTACTGGACAAGTTCAAGGCCGTTAAGATATGCACGGGCTATAAGTGGGACGGCGCCACCCTGCCTGGCTTTTCGGCAGCCATACACCAGTTGGACCGCGTTACGCCCGTCTACGCCGAGCTGCCCGGCTGGCGCACTGGAATCTCCAGCGCAAAAACTGTCCAGGATTTGCCGCCCGAAGCCGTGGATTACATCGAGCGACTGGAAGAACTCATAGGGGTACCTATTACGACGGTCTCGGTGGGGGCCGATAGAAACCAGATTTTAATCCGGTGACCCGGCCCTCCCGGCTCTTGGGGTGGCCACCGCCCAATGGCGTGGTATTCGCCATGATGTGCCTCATCTGGGGCTCTACCTTTGTGGCGCTGAAGATCGGGCTGGAGGGGACTCCGCCGCTGCTGGGGGTTGCCATGCGGCATATCCTGGCTTCCGGCCTGCTGTTTCTGATCATCTATATTCGGAAACTGCCGATCCCCAGGGACCCTCTGGCCTACAAACAATACTTGACCGTGGGCCTGCTCAACTTCTCCCTGAGCTATTCGCTCACCTACACCGGCACCCAGTATATTTACAGCAATGTATCCGCCCTGCTGTGGGCGTCCATCCCCATCACCACCGCACTGGCAGCCCATGTAACATTGCGCAACGAGCGCCTTACTGTAAGGAAGGGCGTGGGCATCCTGGTGGGCTTCAGCGGCGTGGCGCTGATATTTGCCGGCTACGGGATTGGGCAAAGCAGGAATCTGCTCTTGGGCATGGCACTCGTAATGGGCGCTGTCCTGATGACCACCTGGCCGGGCATCTATTTGAAAATGCATCCGGCGCGTGCCAATCCCATCGTGCTTAACGGCGTAGCGACCGGCATCGGCGGATTGGCCACCTTGGCCGGCAGCTTCGCTTGGGAAGATCCTGCCAGCATGGTCTGGAGCCCGCTTAACATCGGAGTCCTGATCTACCTGGCAATATTCGGTACCGTGCTTGCCTGGGTAGCCTACTTTTACCTGCTGCAGCGCATCGAGGTCGTCAAGCTTTCATTCGTGGGGTTTATCGCGCCCATCATCGCCACGTTCATGGGCATGATGGTCCTGGGGGAAGTGCTGCCGCTGACAGTATACGTGGGTGCAGTTATCGTGCTCTTGGGTATTTTCCTCACCGACGCCCGCCGCTACCTGCAGATCATCAGGAGAGTATAGTGGCGCATCGTACGGGGGCGCTGGGCCCGCAACGCAGATGTAGGGAGCCGACCTGATGGCCGCCGCTTCCATGCGCCTGCGCCTGCCCAGCAATGGCCCCCTCGACCTGGCGCTGAGCAACCAGCCCGTCACAGAGCACTTGGGGGACCGTGGGCCCATCGCAGAGGGTGGACTCTACCGCGCCAGCCGTATCGCCGGGACAGCCGCCATCATCAATGCCAGATCGATAGCAGCAGATGTTGTCGAGTTCCGGGTCACTTCCGCTGAGCAGAAAGCCCTGCCGCCGAAAGACATCGTGGCCGCGTTCCTGACACGCAAGTTCTCACTGCAGCTGGACCTGCCCGCATTTTACCGCTTTGTGACCAGGCAGCCGGCGCTGGCAGGTTTGCCGGAATTTCAACGTGGCTTGCGGCCCATCCTCAAGGACACCTTGCTGGAGGCCCTCTGCCTGGCCATCACCGACCAGCAGGTGAACACCACCTTTGCCGATGAGCTGAAACGCAGGCTGCTAGCCACTTTCGGACATGTCTACCGGGTGCAGGACCGCGACCTGTGGCTCTTTCCATCCGTCGAAGAGCTGGCCCGACTCGAAATTCACGCCCTGCGCCCTCTGCAGTATTCCAACAACAAGAGCCGCTACATTGTCGAGTTGGCCCGGCAGTTCGCTGCGGAGCCCCAATGGGAACGGCTAAGCGGCGGTGATGAAGAGATTGTGGTGCGACTCTGCCAGTTGCGCGGCGTGGGACCGTGGACGGCGGAGTACGGGGCTATGCTAGGGCTTGGGTTAGTCGATACCTTACCCGCCGCTGATATCGGCCTGATGCGGGTGGTGCAACAGGTTTACGGCCTGGCTGAGCGGCCCACTGAAAAACAGGTACGTGAGATCGGGGAGCACTGGTCTCCGTGGCGTGGATTGGTTACATTCTATCTGTGGCACCAGGAAGATTCCGCTGCCGCCGCCGCTGCACATAACAAATAGTCAGGACCAGCGCCATGCTCGCCTATGATCGCTTCGCTACGGCCATCGGTAGGATTACCGTGGTAATGAGCGACAAAGGGGTCTGCTACATAGGCCTGCCCAACGAGTCATTGACATCAGTGAGACGCTGGGCCGCCCGGCACTTTTCCCAGGCATCGCTGACTGTGTCCGAGGCGCCCTTCGAGGAAATACGCAGGGAATTGGAACAGTATGCCGAGGGCCGCAGGCGCACGTTTTCCTTTAGGCTTGATCACCACAACACGCCCTTTTCACTCCGCGTACTGGAGGCGGTGAGCGCGGTGCCGTTTGGTCGCACGACCACCTACCGGATGATCGCCCGGCAGTTGGGCAAACCGGGCGCTGCCAGGGCCGTCGGCCGTGCCGTGGCCACCAACCCGCTGCCCCTGGTTATTCCCTGCCACCGGGTGGTGGGTTCCGGGGGCACCCTTACCGGCTACGGCGGGGGCCTGCCCTTGAAACAGGCCCTCCTGCGGATGGAGTCAGCGGCGGCGTGAATTCCCAATTGGAAATCCTCGTCAGCGAGCTGCGGGTGATCACCCAACTTCGGCGGGTGGCCGCGCTCCTGAGCTGGGACCAGGAGACCTACATGCCTTCCAAGGGAGCCCAGGCGCGGGCCGACCAGACCGCCCTGATCCTGACCCTGTCCCACGCCCGCTTCACGGGGCCCGATTTTCGCCGCAGCCTGGCCGCCCTGGTGGAGCTGGACTCCGGCGAGGTCTCCTCCGATGGGCTGTTGCCCAAAGAAATTCGCCTGGTGGCAATGGCCTGGCGCGACTGGCACCGGGCCACGGTGCTGCCCCTCGACTTCGTGGGGGCACTGGCGCAGCTTACCTCCGAAGCCCAACAGGTGTGGGAAGAGGCCCGGCAGAAAAATGATTTTGCCCGCCTGGCGCCCTACCTCGAAAAGATTTTCGACATGAAACGACATGAGGCGGACTATCTGGGATTTGAAGACCACCCGTATGATGCGCTGCTCGACGGGTATGAGCCGGGGATGACCAGCGCCCAACTGGCGGGCCTGATCGACACATTGCGGCCCACGCTCGTTGATCTTTCGGCCCGCATCGGGGATGCCAGCCAACCTGGCCGGGCGGACGCCTTGTACCTTGAGTATAACGAGTCTACCCAGTGGGAGTTTGGCATGTCGATCCTCCGCGACATGGGCTTTGACTTCACCCGCGGCCGGCAGGATCTGTCTGCCCATCCTTTCACCACTGACTTTCACCCTTCCGATGTGCGCATTACCACCCGCCTGAACGCCAACCACATCATGGTGGGCGTATTCAGCACCATCCATGAGGGCGGGCACGCCCTTTACGAGCAGGCCCTTGATGAAAAATACTTCGGCACGCCCCTGTGCGAGGCTATTTCCCTTGGCATTCACGAGAGCCAATCGAGGCTCTGGGAAATCTACGTGGGTCTGGGCCGACCGTTTTGGGAGCACTATTATCCCCGCTTGCAGGGGTTGTTCCCGGATCAGCTGGGCACCGTGTCGCTGGACGAGTTCTATGCCGCCATTAACTCCGTATTTCCCAGCACCATTCGCATGGATGCCGATGAGGTAACCTACAACCTGCATATCATGCTGCGCTTCGAGCTGGAGCAAGCCATCATGGATGACAACATTGCGGTCAGCGACTTGCCGTCACTGTGGAATGAAGGGATGCAGAACTACCTTGGCATTACCCCCGAGAATGACACCGAGGGCGTGCTTCAGGACATCCACTGGAGCGTGGGCAGCGTGGGCTATTTCCCCAGCTATCTGCTGGGAAATCTTTACGGTTGCCAGTTCTATAACGCGGCCAAGGCGCAAATTGATGGTCTGGAGGAGCGCATTGCAGGGGGCGATTTACTCGTTTTGCGGGAGTGGCTGCGGGAGAATATCCACCAGCTTGGCCGCGGCAAGTCGGCCGCAGAGCTCACTCAGGATATTACCGGACAGCAACTCTCGGCTGAGCCGTTTGTTCACTATCTTGAAGACAAGTATCGTCAACTCTACGGGGTGTGAAGATAATGCTTGAATTGAATCCTGTTGCGGTGGCATGAAGGTGGGAGCAAAAGTCAGGCGCATTCTTGTGGCGGGCATCTTTACCGCCATCCCCGTCTACATCACCATCGGTGTGCTCCAGTTCCTGTTCCGCATTACCGACAGCATCCTGGCGCCCGTTGTTGAGCGCATGGTGGGCAGGTCCATTCCCGGCTTGGGTCTGGTACTCATGGTGGTGGCCCTCTTCGCGCTGGGGCTCTTCGTAACCAACTTCCTGGGGCGACGCCTGTACAGCTTCTTCGAGGGGATATTGCTCAGGATTCCCTTCGTTTCTAACGTGTACAACACGACCAAGCAGCTGGTCCAGACCTTTTCTCCCGAACACCGCAAGGCCTTTCAGAAGGTGATTTGGCTGGAGTACCCCCGCCGCGGCCTCTGGACGCTGGGCTTTGTCACCGGCACGACGCGTTCATCCGACGGAGTGCCCTATTACAATGTATTTGTCGCCACCACCCCGAATCCAACCTCAGGCTATGTGGTTTTCGTGCCCCGCTCCGACGCCATCGATGCCGACCTGAGCATAGAAAACGGGTTCAAGCTGCTGATTTCCGGTGGTGCCCTCTCCAGCGATAAGCACCACTTCGTTCATGGGCCTGCCGCCGGCGGATCCATCGAGACGGCAGGGGACGCTCCGGCCCCGGCCCCGAAGCCTGAGACTGTCGGTGAGTCACCCGACTGAAGCTCCGGCCGGAAGCGCTGGGGGGCTGTCCGCTCGTCCGCCGCCATCCAGTGGGCTTGATGGTCATTGAGGTTACACCATGAGCTTGCTGTTGGTGTTGGTCCTGATGGGCTATCTGGCGGGGAGCGCACCCACGAGCATCATTGTGGGGCAGCTAACCCGGGGCATCGACATTCGCCAATACGGAAGCGGTAACGCCGGCGGCACGAATGCTTTTCGAGTGCTGGGATGGAAAGCGGGCGCTACGGTAGTCCTGGTGGATGCCTTCAAGGGTTGGTTCGCCGCCGCCGTTATCTCCCAATGGCGCTTCGGCGGTGTTTTGGGTGAACTGCCGGTTACCGATCCTCACCTGGTACCCATCCTCTGTGGCACCGCCGCCGTAGCCGGGCACTCCTTCACTCTTTTTGCCGGCTTCCGGGGAGGCAAGGGCGTAAGCACCCTGGGGGGCATACTGCTGCACCTCTCCCCTGGTGCGCTGCTGCTCGGCGTGGCGGTGTGGCTGGCGGTGGTGGCAACCACCGGTTATGTGAGCCTGGGATCGGTTGCGGCGGTCACCCTTTTTCCGGTGGCAACCTTTTTGCAGGCCGGCACCCTCAAGTCCAGCCTCGGCGCCGCAAGTATCTTCATGCTGCTGTTTATCTGGTTCACCCACCGCAGCAACCTGGCCAGGCTGGCCGCAGGAACAGAGCGCAGGTTTGAGAAGGCGCTCGTTTTCCGGCGCAACAAAAGCACTGAATAATGGCAGAAAGGGGCTTAGTTGGATAGTTCGGCTTCTGAGTAACCGCTGGAATTGCGCAAGTCGGAACGGCTTGCCCGCAAAAAAGCGACCCCCCGTTGGCTACCCAAGGCGGTTAAGGCATACCATCGGAGGGTCCAGATGTCACCCAGCCCAAAGGCCCGGCGCCATCATGTCTCGGTCAAGTGTAAATGGATGTCAGCCGGCGCCCATTAGCGCAATTTGGCCAGTTCCTCCTCCAGCGCTTCGAATCCCTGATCCGCCTTGAATTCATTCCAGAGCGCCTCTTCCTTCTGGGCGCTGTCAATCGCCGCCCGCCGCGCTTGATCCAGTGAATACTCAACCAGCACGAAGTAAGTTCCATCCCGCGCTAAGAAGGTCTCCTTGATCATGGCCCCGGTCAGGGTTGCGTCGGCTACGCCCTTGCCCACCGACTGGGTGAACTCCAGCGCCTCGGACCGCTCGCCTACGCCGCTCTCCTGCATAAAGTCTTTGACCAGTGACTGTACCCTTATGTTCACCGCCGCGGCCACTTCATCGCGGGCACGTTGCGCAGCAACATTCTTGGACAGGCTGGGATTCTGCTTTTTGGCCTGCCCCACGCCGTAGACGATACCTTCCATACTGGGCCTGTTCATGGCCCAGTCAGGCATGTCGTGGCTCTTGCGGGACTCCGTGGTCCCCGATTCCATTCTTCCGGCGCAGCCCGCCAATATCAGCAAGGCACTGCCCAGGCTCATCATTTTGATAGCTCGTTTCATCGTGCTACTCCTTGTCGCTTATGATGTGCAGCTGAACTGCTTTTTCGACCCGTTGGCCAAGCGGTATTTCCGCCAGCCAGCGCTGGAATTCGGTGAAGCTTGCAACGCCTGCCGTGAATGACACATACCCTTCCTGAACACTGCTTAGACGCGGTAGCTGCGCAATGGGTTGTCGCGTAAATAGCGCGTAGACCGTTTCGTTGGCTGTGGCAACATTAGGATCAGCTGCCACGCGGAAATGCAACCCTCTGGCCCGCTGCTGTTGGGAGGGCAGTTCCATCCAGTCGCCCGCAGTTAGGGCCTTTTCTGCCATGGTCCGGTTGGGATACAGCAGCATCACCGAATGATCGCTCGAGAAATAGAATAGGTATAAATAGCCGTCCACGCTGGACCTGGCCCGGATGACGAGGTCGTCGCCCCCCTTTAGCAGCCGGTCATTCACCGCCAGCTCCAGGCGCAGGGCAGGATCCCGCTCGCCCTTCACCGGCTCGACCCTGGCATCAAGCACGATGCGGTAGCGGTAGGCGTTGCCCTCCATGGGCAGCAGCTGCTCAGACAGAATATGCTCATCGACCACGTGCCCGGCAACAGAGGAGAGGGGGAAGGTGCTCCAGGTGGATTTTTCCCATGCCACGCCAGCCGTCTCATCCATGATGTCGCTGAGCAGCGATGTGAAGGAGACCGCTTGTGGCAAGGCCCGCACCAGCCCAGCTACCCGGGCGGCCTGAAGGACCTCTTGGCGGGCTTGCGCCGGCGGTACGGAGCCTGAAAAAAGCATCACGGTGTCCACCAGGAACCAGCCCGGTTTGGCTACGTAGTCGGAGGCTGGCTCACCGGCAGCAGCTCTGTCGCTTTCAACGGCAGTGGGATGGTCCCACAGCTCCGCTTCATCGGCGGTGGCCCGCACACCAGGCAGCGGTAGCTCTGTGCCTCCCTCCAGTTCCACAAAGGCCGCGTCTGCGGCAGCCTGGGCTTCGCCAGTCGGCCCGGCATCCGGTGTCCGCGAACTGCAACCCATCAAGGCCAGCGCAGCAAATGCCAGGGCCTGAGGATGGCTCACTCGTACTCCACCAGGACCTGGTCCATCGCACCGCCCATGAGCTGCGGGGTTTGCTCGCGGTTGAACAGGCGTCGGGCCAGATAGACCCACGTGTGTAGCCCGCCCTGCCGGGCATCGTTCACACTCGTGATCGACTGTGCTGAAAGGAGCGTCGGCCCGAGAAACGGTATCAGAACGAAGGGGCGCATGATACTAGTGCAGACTGCGAGCCGGTGAACTTGGTTGCCCCATAATATAGAAAGGTGGTGCTAAAGTCTCTAGTATTATCCGCACGTGTGATCTGGCGCACATGCTGCCGGCTCAGTGAACGACAACCAGCTTCAGATAAGCCGTGATAGTGCCCACCCGCAGCTCCGCGACATAGGGCCCGGAGGCAACACGCTGCCCCCGCTGGTCCCGACCGTCCCACTCCGCCACATAGCGTCCCCGATATTGCGGTGCATCGCGCAGCACCCTCACGAGGCGACCAACGGCATCATAAATGGTAAGCGCCACTTCGGAGTAGCGGGGAATCGCATAGCTGATTCGGGTGCGATAGCTGAACGGGTTGGGGAAATTGGGTCCCAGGGAGAGCGTCAGCCGGCCCAATTCCGGCGCCAGCGGTGCTTGGGACGATTCCAGGATGATGGGCACCGTATCGGTCGTCGCCACCGCGCCCTCGCTGTCTCTCACCAGCACCGCCCAGTAGAAGATTCCCGAAGTGTCAAAATATGCCGTTACGCTGGTAAACGGGCCGGCCGGCTGCTGCTTTATCACCCGCTGGCCGCTTGAATCCAGGAGTTGCCAGGTATAGAGCAGGTTATCTCCGGGGTCCCTGTTTTGGCTCGGCTCCCAGGCGAAGGTGATAAGCGTGTCCCGACCCGCATACTGCAGACGCTGGTCCCAGTCCAAAGTCACCGGTCCCGTGAGGACAAAGGGTCCGGGCGGATCGTTCGCGGGGCTCACGGTCACGGTAAAGTCGCCGCTGGCGGTCGCTCCCTGTGGATCGGTGACCGTTACGCGCACCTTGGCCCGACCAAACCAGTCGCGCCGCAGGTGCAACACGGTCGTATGGCCGCCAACAGGCTCGAACGTCACCGGCAGGGTGCCCGGTCCCGCGTTGCTGAAGTCCAACCTCAGTGCCTCAACCGGGTCGTCCACGTCAGCCATCAAGGGGGCCCATGCGATGACGGCCGTGTCGTCTTCGGCCAGATGCAGGGGCTGCGGAGAGCCCAGCGTAGGGGCGTCATTTTCACTCAGAACGGTTACCTTGAAACTGTCAAATACCAGCACGCTGGTATCAGCGGCGTCCCGGGCAGAAATGACAAACGACCGGCTACCGTACCAGTCCGGAGCTACACTCAAGTGCAGCTCGCCTCCCGCCATGACCAGGACGATGCCGTCGTCATCGCCGGAGCTGAAAATGGCGTAGTCCGTTCTAACTGTATCCAGAACGTGGTCGGGATCGACGAAGATGTCCGCCAGAACCCCTACCACCATAGCGGGCGCATCCTCGTTCAGCACGATGTCTGGGAGCGGAGTCCCCCGACGAGGGAGGTCGTTCACGGGGGCGATGGATAGTCGAAAGGTGTCGGACACCACGTGACCCAACTCGTTGGTGGCCCGCACGACCACCTGCGCGGCGCCGTGGTAATCGGGCGTGGTCGCCGCCAGAACGCGCCCATCGAGTACCAGCAGCTGGACATGATCTCCGAAGGGGTGCCTGACCTGGTACGACACGCCGTGATTGGCATCGTCAAACGTGGCCTCCAGGTCCGCGATGGGAACCCAGCCCTGAAAATCCTCCTGTAGCGTCACATCCGGTATGACAGCCGTGCGCACCAGCGGGCGGTCGCTGCCACTCCCGCTTACATCGATGCGCAGCTCGTGCGGTCGGCCGAAGGTTGCGTAACGCAGCACGACCGTATCGAAATAGTTTTGCATGCGGATGGGGCGAAAATAGAGCGGCACCTCAAGTCTGGCTCCCGGCGCCAAACTGAATGCCAGCGGTGGAATGGAAAAGGCCGGGTCCGCCAAGTCCAGCTCCAGCGAGACGCTCAGCTGCTCTGCACCGAGGTTCGCCAATGCAAGTGGACGGTGGGCCGTTAGCAGCACCGGCTGGGGACCAAAATCTATCCGTACAGCTGGCGTCTGCAAAGGCAACCTTACCTCCGCGCGAACTGTTAACGCCAGTTCGGGCAGCGCGTCCGACGGCTGGTTGGATGCTGGCAAAAGTTGCTGCTGGAACGGAATCTGCACCAGGTAGGGCCCGGCCAGCGCCGGTGAAAACGTCACCTCCAGATCGATTTGCCGGCCCGGTTTCACCACCAACTGGGCCGGAGTGGCTGTCCAGCCGACCCGGTTTCCACCCGGCAGGGTCTGGGCATTGTCGCCGCTGCGTCGCTGGAGCACCACCGCATAGGGCGAGCCGTTAGCCACGCCGATACTCCGCCGGTAGGCGCTGCCCGCAAAGACTTGGCCAAAATCCAGTGTATCTACCAGCAGGTACGCCGGTTGGACGACCTCACCCGCTAACGGCACCGACAATTGACCGACAATCCCGTCTGTGGCGTAGGGTAGGTTCAGGCTGCCAGAAAATCGACCCGCTTGCCGCGGTAGCCACGTGACGACGATTGAGGCGGAGCCGTGGCTCGCCACTACGGTGGGCAGTTGTGCCCGCACCCCTTGGGGAGCCTCGACAGGCGCTGGGAAGGTGATGGGCAGGGAGCCCAGATTCTGCAGCAGAAGACCATAAGACTGCCGTGACCCAACATAGACCCGGTCCCAGGAAATTTGTGGTGGTATGGCCGCTAGTGGCGCCCGCGGGGTAGCTGTCAAGGCCAGGGGTAATATATCAGCGGTACCAAACGAGGCCGAATGCCAGTACAATTCAAGTTTCAGCTCGCGGGTTTTAAGGTCGGTTTGGGTGAAGGTCACGGGAAACCGTACGAATTGACCCGGCCGGAGCTGCTGAGGGGCTAGCGCGACTTCCACAAATTCCCGCTGAAACGCAACCGAATCCAGGTCAATGATGCCTGCCCCCAGATTCGCCAGATCCATGAAAAGCGTGCGAGACTCCCCCGGAAGCATTGCGCTGAAGACCAGCCGCAGGGTGCTGGGGCTCAAATTCGGACCGGGGGTATAAGCCGCAGCGGGGGCGTCATCGATGGAGTCCGGCATTGCAAAGGGCCCGCTCTGCCCTGGGTACAAGGGGCCAGACACGGCGCTGGCGGCAAACATTGCCAGGATATAATAACGCTGGTAGTTGCAAGGGCCAGAGGACATAACTGAATAATTTACAGCGAAGTTGGAGGGGATACGGAAGCAGGGCCTATGCGGCGTGATCCAGACCATTCACAACTAAAATGCCTGACTGAACCTCACCCGATAGTGCACTCCCCCGCCATACGGATTAAGGCCGGCATCGACGGCCACCACATGCAGCACGGGGAGAAACACCCGCAGTCCAAGTCCGTAACCCATCATGGGCTGCGCCTCTTGCAGCGGTTGGCCGGGGCCATAACCCCAGCCGGAATCCACAAACAGCACACCGGAGAGACCCACCTCCAACTGCCTAATTATTTGTCTTGGCATGATGGTCTGGCGCAATTCAACGCTGGCCCTGGCCACGCTGGTGGCCTCCTGCAGGCCCGGCACGCCGGGATTTTCGTCGGGATCAACATGATAGCCCCGAACCCATTGCTTGCCTACGTACTGCTTAATGTGCAGCGGGGTCTCGCGATCATATTGTGACAGTGACAGGCCCATCCCCAGCACCAGTGGCATCAGCCCCTTCCGCAGGCCCACAAACCACGACCCGTCCACACGCAGGTTCGAGAAGGTGGGCGAGTCGGCGTCCAAGCCGAGTACAGGCGAAAAGAACAGGCTGAGACGAACTCCGCGCGTAGGGTCGCGCCAGATATCGGTGGTGCGCCAGAGGAGCTGAAACTTCGATTGCCATTGGCGGTGATTGTAGGCCACCCTGATCGAATCCGGCGGATCGGGACCCTTATTAATACTAAGCCAGCGGATGGAGCGCCGTTCAAGGCTGGTGGCGGCCCGCAGTGAAAGGGTCTTGTCCCGGGAAGCTTTAAGGAGGCCCACCTCCAGATCCCTGATCTGAGTGCGAAAGTTATACACCGGGTGGGATCTGAAAACCCGCAGCAGCCAACCTGTGACGCCAATCTGATCGCCCAGCAGCCAGGGATCGGCAAAAAGGAGCGTGTAGGTCTTTTCAGCGCCAAAAGTTGCCGAAAAATCAACCCGCTGATTCAGACCCCGGAAGTTGAGATAACTGATCTGCCCACCATACGACCAGCCCAGATCATCCAGATGGTATATCAGCGGCAGGGGCACCACGCGGATCGTCTCCACCACCTCAACAAGCAGCTCCGCTTCGCGGGTTGAAATTGGCCTGAGGGTGAGGTCTACTCGCTCAAATATGCCCAGATTGTAGAGCCGGTTACGATCTTCCCGGGCCAGTGTGGAATCGAACGGCTGACCCAGACGCTGGGACACCTCCCGCGCGATGATGTGGGGCCGTGTAGCCTCATTGCCCTCGATGGTAATCTTCGTGATGATGGGCTGGCCGCTTTGAGCCCACAGACTTGCGCCCAGCACCAGCAGCGCGTAGCCCAAAACTTTCACCAGCAACGATTCGTGAACTGCCGGCCTCGCAGGCTAACCATCACTAATAAAAGAAGTGTAGCTGCAGGAGGAGACTGACGGTTTCGCCACCCGTGAAGGTATCGCTGTCGAAGCGAATCTGGGGTTTCAGCTCCAGGAACGGCCTGGGGAAGAACTCGTGGCCCAGGGTGATACGGCTGAGTTTATCCAGTTCTGTCTGTGGCTCGGTGCTGCCCTCCTGGGCATCCCATTTAAGGAAGAGGCGCCAGCCCTGCCTGATCAGCACGTCCAGCTCCGCATAAGCCACGGCTGAGGTTATCCCCGGACCGGCCCAATTGTCCACCCAATCGACCTCACTGAGCAGTGTAACGCGCCCCCAGTTCAGTCCCGTGAAAAGTCCCCTGAAGATGGGCTTGCGCTCCCGCAGGTAAGAGCCTCCGGCCATGATCGTCAGGCCGCCCAGTGATCTTATCACTTCCATCCGCAGGCCCAGCTGCGCGTCCCTGGCCGTGGGCGAGAATTTTGGTATCATGGACGGGTTGGCCACATGGGCCGTCAGAAAGATGTCCCCGAAATACAGGCCGGCTTCAACCGTACCGTCGCCGTGGTAGAAGGGGCCGAAAGGAAAGCTCTGTTGCCGGAACGGAATCCCCGGCACCAGCAGGCGGCTGGGGTTGCCGCCTCTGATGTAGCTGGTATGGTCATCAAGGTTAAGCCCATAGGCCGGCCGAAAACGGCCCATCCGCGCATAGGCCATCCCCGTTTTGTTGGTCAGCCGGACCCAAAATTCGGTTTCTGCCTGAAGGAGGAAATGTGCCAGGTAAAAATCCAGGGCCTCCCCGGCGAAAGCGTTCATGTAAGCAGTAGCCTGCATGGGGAAAATGCCACTCAGCGGTTCCGTTCGTACACTCGTTGTATCATACCAGAACGCCTGGGTCCGGACATCGACGCCCCAGCGCAGGAAGCTGTTGCTGCGGGCATTCAGTCCCCTGGCGCGGGATGCTCTCCTACCGGCTCGGGGCAGATCGCCCAAAATGACCTCCTCCAGCCCGTAGGCGCTACGCATACCCCCGCCCAGGGGTGTCACGTGGCACAGGTTGCAGGAAGCCCCGTAAGCCAGGGCAAACTTCACCGTGCCGTGCGCTATAGCGGGCAGCGAAGTGAGGGCCAAGCAGACGATTGTCATTCGTATGCGCTGGTTGGCTCGAGCTGGTCTCATCCGATTCTCTTGTGGCAAACTACACCAGCTGGCAGGGTCGATGCAAGCATGGAACCGGCGATTTCCAAACAAGAAAAGGTCTCGCCGGAAGCGAGACCTTTTCTATGGTCGGAGGCTGGATGAGTAATGGACTATTTCCTGCCACGGGCCATCTTCGCCCGCGAGACATCCCCACCTTTGTCGATAAAATACAGGTAGCCGGATTCTCGACGGACACCGGCATCGGCTACTTTGGTGGCATTGCCACCGCGTTGCCCAGCCCGGGCCATCTTTGAACGCCACACGTGGCCGTCCTTGCCCAGGTAATAGAGGTAGCCCGATTCCTTCCTCACGCCAACCGTTTTGACCTTCTCTGCCATTGCAACGCTCTCCTATATTGGTGACTTCGCAAGCTTGAAATTCAGCATTGGCTCTCCTGACGGTAAAGTTTGAGTCTCTCGTCGATAAAGTCAAGCATTTTTGCCTTCAAGTCTCGGATCAAATTCAGATTCCAATACAGCTACGTAATTCCATCAATATCAATACCTAGTGTTGTCCCGCTTCCGGGGACGGGGTACCAAATGGACGCCAATGATGGGGACCATGCGACCAATTTCAGCGCTCCATCGCCCGAATAAATCGCGCAAAAAAAGCCCCCAACCTCACCAGATCACTAGCGGCCGTCAGGATATTCCGCCCCAAACCCAGTTCCGTGTGCTCGTAGAGGTTGGTGATGTGCAGGTGCACCCGCTGCCTCAGCAGCCGCTTCAGGGCCAGCGCCTCGGTATAGGGGACCGCCCGGTCCTTGCGGCCGTGAATGACCCACACCGGGAAATTGATCTCACCGGCAAAATGCGCCGGGGACAGCGCCTCCAGCTGTGGACGGGCGCGGCTGAGAATTGCTTCGGCCAGCGCGGCGGTCTCCGAATTACCAGGCGTGAGGATCAGATTCGCTATCCGCTTCTCGTCATCAGGCAGCTGGTCTTTGGCCGCGTCCCCAGCTGACGCACTGTCCCGAAGGTAATGATCCAGTACTTCTCTCACCGCCCCTGTATCGAATGAGCCGGGAACCTGGTCCAGAAAGCTGTAAAAGAAGATCAGCTGCCCCCACCGGTCGGGCTCAACGATAGTTTTTGTCCCGCCAGCGCTGATTTCCCCAGTAAGAATGTACCGGAGGGCGGTTTCCATGTCACAATACGATCCGTAGGTCAGCACGGCTTTTGGAGGGGGCTGCTGCATGTCCTGGCCCACGAGCGCCTTCAGCATCAGAGCCCCGGCGAAACTTGTCCCCGCGACGCTGATCTGGTCAGGTGATACACTCTCAAGACCTTGGACATACTGATAGAATTTGCGCATGGCATCAATACTGGTCTGGTCAATGATGACCTGCTTGAGCCGCGGCAGGCGGGGAATAAACACCGTAAATCCGATATGAGCCAGGCCTCGAGCCAGGCTCACCAGGGCGGGGTGCTCCTCACCGTAAGGTGTTGCGCCGTGATATACCACGATGGCCGGACCGGCGTTGCGGCCCGCAGGTCGGTAGATATGATACGGTATCTGCCGATCTTCACCCAGTGGATAGTGCTCCGCCAGTTCCTCGATGCCCGTCGAAATCCGCGCCGGGAGCGAGTCGGGGCCCCGCACCACAATCCAGAGTGCTCCCCCGGCCCTCAGGAGCGCCCAACCCCAGCGGAGCAGCCACACGGCCGCCACCAAGGCCAGCAGGATCAGCGCGAGCGTGATCGGCCTAGCCCGCCCGCCAGACGGCCAGGCTGTCCGTAGCCAGGGTGCTGCCATCGGGCAAGAGCAACAAGCCCTCTACCTCGGGAAGGCTGTTCAACACCCGCAGGCCGCTCTCAGGTTCCATGCAAAACACCCCCTGGGCCAGACCGCCCGCCAACTCGCATGTGGGCGCCAACACCACGACGGCGCTCATGGTTTTGGCCGGAAGCCCCGTGGCCGGGTCGATGTGATTGTAGTAGACCTCATCACGAAAAGTGTAGGCTTGATCGATGCTGGAAGCAGTGGCTACACAACTGTATTCCACATAAAAATGCTCCACGACCTGCCCAGTGGCCGGATGCATGACCGGGTGCGTCCACGCGATCCCGTCAGCCGACCCGCCGTACGCCACATTGGTGCCCACCTGCACCCGCGCCGTGGGCACCCCTGCCAGGACCAGGTGTGAGAGGGTCTGATCGGCCACATAGCCGGTGAGAATCGCGCCCAGTGAAATGGCGTAGGCATCATTGGGCATGCGCACCTCCCTGCGCTCAGGCAGCAGCTCCAGACTGGCCCGGCGCAGGGCCAGCATTAACTCGCGCAGTGCATTCGCATCGGGTGGCCGTGGAAACTGATTGTTAAACCCGTAAGCCTGCTCCAGGTAGCCCATAAAGATATTCAGGCCGCCACCGGTCAGCTCTGATATCCAGGTAGCACGCTCCAGGATGGGGTATAATTCGGGATCAGACAGCTGCCCCTGCTGATTGAGCTGGTACAGGCTGCCGGCTGGGTTCAGCGGATCGAACTGCCCTTCCAGTCGCCCAATCTCGGCTATCGCCAATGCGGTGGCTGCATTCCGCCGCTCATGGTCGTCGGCCAGAGTGAGCACAACCGGGAACTGCAGGTAGCTGGTCTCAATGCTGATGATGGGCTGGAAGCGGGGCTTGCAGCCGATGGCCAACGCGGTGGCTGCCAGCAGGGCCATCATAGCGCTGGGTTTGACCAACCGACCGGGCCCTAAGCCCGGCGCGCTCTTGCGGCTCCCGCTCAGCATACGCTTGAATATACGCCTGTGAGGCGTGGCAACGTGGCGCTAACCTCATCCGGCCCGGAGGAGCTGGACTGTTAGCGATGGTCGGCGGGAGAATTTAATCGGCCGGTGGCGGGGTCGCTAGGGCGGGGTGGAAACAGTGGGCGCCGGCATGACGACACTGCTGGGATGACCCGCAGCTCCGCGCTCAATCATGGCGGCGGCAAGTCGTCGATAATCTTTTGCTCCCCGCGACTGCGGGTCATACACGGTGATGGGCAGCCTGCTCGCCGGGGCTTCGGCCAAGCGAATGTTTTCCCGCACCTCCTCCTTGAATACCAGTTGACCGAACCTGCTGCGCAGCTCCTTCACAACGGCTTTGGCATGGCGTGTCCTGAGGTCCACCCTGCACGCCACGATGCCCAGGATCCTGAGCTCCGGGTTAAGGTGGCGTCGCAGCGTTTCCGTGGCGGCCAGCACCCGCTCCACACTGGCCAGCGACAGGTAATGGGCCTCCACCGGGATCAGGACCTCCTTGACGCCCACGAGCGTGTTGGCCGTGATGAGGCCCCAGGCCGGGGGGCAATCTACAATCAGATAGTCCCATTGATCGGGCGGCAGTGCGTCTACGCTGCGCCTGAAAATCTGTACGGTGTCGAGCTCCCACGCGAGGGCCTTCTCGGCGCCGACGAGCCGCGGGGAGGCTGGCACCAGTGCCACCCCTCGAACCTCCGTGGCCTGCACCAGTTCCAGCAATGGCCGCTGATGGATGAAAATGTCGGTGACGCCCCCCCGGCCTGGATTGCTGATGCCCAGCCAGTCGGTGGCAGTGGCCTGCGGGTCCATGTCAACCAGCAGAACCCGCTTACCGATTTCCCCCAGCGCTGCTGCCAGGTTGACGGCCGTGGTGGTCTTTCCACTCCCTCCCTTTTGATTGAGGATCGCAATGCTCCTCACCTAGGCGCTCCCCCCCTGGGAGAAATAGCTAGTTGAGGGCCTGCCCGGCCGCATCGGTCTTGATGAGCAAAAGATCACTGGCGCCTGCGCCGAAGGAGTAGGTGCGCCCCGCGATGATGTAGCCACCATCGGCGGCCGGCTGCACCGACAATCCGAACTCCAGATCGTCACCGCCGTAAGTACGGCTCCATAGCTCCTCACCCTCGCGGTCGGTCTTGATGAGCCAGATGTCGCTTTCACCCGCGCCGAAGGAGAGGGTCGTGCCCACGATGATGTAGCCCCCGTCCGGCGTCTCGTGAACGGCGTTGCCCCAATCCCACTCACTGCCCCCAAAGGTTTTCGTCCAGGCCACTCTGCCCGCGCTATCGAGCTTGATCAACCACACATCGCTTTTGCCGCTCCCGAACGAAGTTGTGGAGCCCACCACGATATAGCCCCGGTCGGTGGTCAGGGCGACAAAATGGCCCTCGTCGAAACCGCTTCCGCCCAAGACCCGCATCCAGCTGGGTACCCCTTTGGCGTCAGTCTTGATGAGCCACAGGTCGTCCTCGCCCACACTGTTCGAGGAGGTGGCGCCGGTCACAATGTAGCCACCGTCGGGTGTGGGCTGCACGCAGTTGCCTTGCTCGTTTTCGATACCACCGTAGGTTCGGGTCCACTCCTCCTCACCTTGAGCGTCGGTTTTGACCAGCCAGAGGTCGCCGCCGCCGCTGCCCTGGGAATCCGTCCAGCCGGTGATGATAAAGCCCCCATCCCCGGTCTGGCTTACGAATCCACCCCAATCCCAGCCGTTACCTCCATACGTGCGGGTCCACAGCTGGCGCCCGTTTCCGTTGGTGCGAATCAAGCGGATATCGTAATCGCTGGGCAGTCTGTTGAGGGTGGCCCCGACGATAACGTAGCCCCCATCCGTGGTCATTTGCAGCGCTTCGCCCCCCTCGTAGTAACCGGGGCCGCTGTCAAACGTTCGCGACCACTCCTCGGCGCCCCCTGCCCCCACTTTCAGGAGCCAGACATTCCGCGCGCCACCCCCCTGCGGCGAGGTCACGCCGGCGACAATATAGCCTCCGTCACTTGTCTGGTGAACTGAACTGCCCTCGTCCTCCCCCGGACCCCCGAAGGTCCGGTGAAAGCTGATCGGTGGCTGCGGGGTCTGTGGCGGCTGCCTGCCTGCCAGGACTGCTATGGAGCCCAGCGCCGCGAGCAAGGCGAGTACGATGAGGGTGTTTGTCTTCCGCCCTGCACGCTGCGTTCCAGACCCAAAACCCATGCTGGAAGTTACGGCCTTGCGTTCATTCCGCCCCCAAAATTGACTGTCACTAGGCACAACAAACCGGCAACCGCCCCGCTTGCACGGCGCATGGGACACGGGTTAGCCCGCTCGGGGTTAAGATGATAGGGGCTTGCGAGCGCTTACCAGGCGGTCGGGAGGCGGAAAGTTAGACGATGAACTGCTCCGTAAGCGTCCGCTCATCGCCAGGCTGATTGGTCCGGTCATCCACCTGCTGCTGCTCGAACGCCTCCGTGGCCCTGGCCGTGAGAGCATCCATTAGGCTTGGCGGTTCATTGTTGCTCTCATCTCGGCCAGCTCCCGTGGGGGGCTCAATCTCGTTCGGGGTATTTAAGGCAAATGCGGCAATGCCCGTACCCGGTTCGGTGGCAGCAGCATCAGGAGCAGGCGTGCGGGGGGCGGCTGCAGCAGGTGCCGCACCAGGCTGGTCAGGCGCTTCATTTTCTTCCGCCTCAACCTGCCGGATGGTGGCCGGTACTTCAATGGGTTCGGGCGCAGCGGCGGCGTCAGCCCCTTCAATAGCTGTGCCCGGTTGAGTGGGGTCTGCTGCACCTGGCGCCGGTACCAACCCACCGGCTGCGGCCTGAGGCTGAGCGGGCGTTGGAGCCACGCCGGCACCCCGCAGCTCATTGTCGGCGGCCGGTCCCGCCGGTGTCCGGGTCGCTCCGAGATCATTGGCTGTATCCGGCGGCTCAATGCCCTCATCTGCTGCGGCAGGAGCTGCGACTGTGGGTGCGCCGGCATTATCGTTGGTGCCGGCAGCTGCCTGCGCAGCCGTGGCATCAGGCGTAGCGGCTTGAGCGTCGGCCGCTGCGGGGCCACCCGCCGGCTGAGTGGCATCCGCCGGGTTAGCTGGATTAGCTGCATCGGCGGGAGGCTGAACGCCGGGAACACCTGGTTCGCCTGCGACATTGGGAGCATTGGTCTCACCGCCAGGCCCTGCGCCGCCGCCGGCAGGCTGCTCAAATGCTGCGGTCAGGCCGGCAGGTTCGGCCGCCGGCTGTCCACCGGGAGCCTCGACATTACCTTGAACGAACGCTGGATTGACGTCGTCACCAGGCGCCGCCGGGGGGCCCGGATTGGCCAGGGTAGTATTGTCGCCGCCTACACTGGGTCCCTGCTCGGGCGCCGCCACGGCATTCGTAACGGCACCGCCACCGGTCTCAGTCGGCCTGTCTGCCGCCGGGTTGTTGGCGACCCCTGCCGGCGGAGGAGTTGCGGCTTGCGCGGTAGGATCCAAAAGATTAGTTGGGGCGCCACCCGGATTCTCTCCGGCGCCCTGGATCCGACCCAAGGGGCCGGGATTTGCGTCGGTATCGCCGGTTCCGATTGCAGCGGCATTCCCAACGGTCGCCGGTCCATTCTCGGCCGCCGACCCGATGGCGAAGCCACCGCGATCACCGGCCCCAATAGCGGCACCGGCAAGTCGGGTTTGGAG
>JADFSS010000025.1 GCA_022560655.1 Candidatus Neomarinimicrobiota bacterium | reverse complement strand
GGGGCGTCTATCTGAAGGTCGTCTATTCCAGTGGGCAGAAGCCGCGCTAGGCCCTGAGCCAACCGACGATGGCTGCCGCCCGGCGGTCGTTGCCTGCCCTCCGGCGCCTCTGATCATGAGCCCACCGGGGCGCAGAAATCGCTGTAAGTAAGTCTTGGTTCGTCCTTAAGCCTTAGGACTTGAGTGCCGGTTACATAATGTATCACTTAAAGTAATCAGTAAGGCTATGGTGCTGAACTCGGTAGGCGCGGGTCGCGGGGAGACGCTCCCGGCGTAACAGCATGTATATATCCAATCTAACCCTCCACGGCTTTAAATCCTTTGGGCAGCGCACGGCCCTGAATTTTGGCGATGGCATCACCGGGGTGGTGGGACCTAACGGCTGCGGCAAAACGAATATCGTGGATGCACTGCGGTGGGTATTGGGGGAGCAGAAGCAGAGCGTTTTGCGCAGTTCCCGCATGGAGGAGATCATCTTTCACGGTAGTCGGACTCGGAAGGCGGCCAATTTCAGCGAAGTGACCCTCTCGATCCATAATGACAGGTCGATCCTGCCGCTGGAATACACCGACATCGAGATCAGCCGGCGCCTGTATCGAGATGGTGAGAGCGAGTACCTCATCAATGGGAATCCTTGCCGGCTGAAAGATATCACCGACCTGTTTCTTGACACCGGCATGGGCAGTGACGCCTATTCGGTCATCGAATTGAACATGATCGAGGCGATCCTCTCAGATGTGGAGGATGACCGTCGGCGCATGTTCGAAGAGGCTGCCGGCATCAACAAGTACAAGCTTCAGCGGGCGGCGGCCCAGAGGAAACTGGACGCCACCAGTCTCGACATGGAGCGGGTCAACGATATCATTGGTGAAGTGGAGGGCCAGGTCAAGTCGCTGGGTCTGCAGCTGAAGCGCTACGAACGCCATCACAGGCTGAGCGTTGACCTGAAAACACGGGAATTGGCCCTGGCGGGATTGCAGCTGGGTGTGCTGGCGAAGGCCCTTGCGCCCCTGGAATCGCACCTGAGCGAGGGCCGCGACGCCCATGAGTCGGAGACCTCGGTTATCGTCCGTGAAGAGGCGCAGCTGGAGAAATTCCAGGCCACCCTGCGTGAGCGTGAGGAAGATCGGGAACGCAGCCGCCTGCAGTTGGCGGAGGCCACCGAGGCCCTCACCGTGGCGAAGGAGCAACTCCTGGTCTGGAAGGAGCAGGTCCGCAGCAGCCGGTCGAGTCTGGAACGGTTTGAGTCTGAACGTGGGGCCGAGCTGGAGCGCATCGGGGCCCTTGAAGCCGACGGCGCCACGCTGGACAGGCAACTGCTCGGTTTGGCGCCGGAGCTGGAACGCGATCAGGCAGCCTTCGACGCCAAGCGTCCCGCGGAGGCATCGGTCACAGACGCCTACCAGCAGGGGGAGCGCAAACTGCAGGCTGCTCAAGAGGCGGTCTTCGATCATCGCCAGCAGCTCCAGGCGATGGAAGCCCGCCGCGAGCGCAGCATGAAGTCTCTGCAGGAGCAGCAGCGGCAGTCGGCAGGCGTCCACCAAGCCAGCGCTGACCGGGAGCAGGAGCTGGCCTCCCTTGAGGAGCGCATCGGCGCTGCCCGCATTGAACTGGAAGGCGTGGGCGCTCAGCAGGCCGCACTGGTCAAAACACAGACCCGGGTCGAGGCCAGCCTGCAGGAGCTGCGCGGGCGCGATGCCCAACTTATGGAGCGGCAACATCAGAGCGCCGCCCAAATCAAGGTGCTCACTTCCCGGTTGGAAATCTTCACACAGTTGGTGGAAAGTTTCGAGGGCTACCCGGGAGGGACGCGGGCGCTGCTTGCAGAGCGGGGACAGTTTCCCGGCCTCCTGGGGACCGTGGCCGGCCTCGCCCAAGTGCGACCCGAGCATGCGCTGGCATTTGAGCTGGCCCTGGGTCCCTTCGCCACCTGCCTGATAACCCAAACGGCTGGTCAGGCGGAAGCGCTGCTGGCGTATGCGAGTGAGCGCCAGCTGGCCCGCCTGTCGGTGATACCCCTGGACCGGCTCAAGGGGGGGGCATCCCCGGCAATTTCCGCTCCTGCGCCGAACGTCACGCCGCTGGCGTCGTTGATTACGGCGCCACAGGAGCTCCGGGGGCTTTACGATCTGCTGCTGGAGGGCTATTTCTGGCAGCCAGGCGACGAACTGCCCGGGGGCTATCTGCCCGCCGGTGCCGTGGTGATGAACGCAGCCGGACACCTGGCTGGTCCGGTGCCCATCTGGACCCATTTGGAGGGCGCCGCAGGCGAACCCGCCAGCATGACCGCCTCCATCATGGGCCGCGCCAGCGAGATCGAGCGCATTCGGCTCGCCCTTGACGAGGCCGGCACCACGGCCGACGCTATCCGTGAGCAGCAGTTAACAGCCACGGAGGAGCGCGAGACGGCGGAGGGGGAGCGGGCGCGAGTGGCCCGCGAGCTGGAGGCGCTCAAGGGCGCAGCGGACCGGTTGTCAAAAGCGGTGTCGCAGACTGAATTTGAACAGCAGCGTGCCCGCGGGGACCTGGGCCAGCTGGAACGCCAGGCCGGTGAGTTCGCCACAGCCATCGCCGGGTTGGAACAGAGCCTCACCGAGGAAAACGACCGGGTGGCGCAGTTCGCCGGCCGGGCTGCCCGATTGGAGCAAGCGGTGGGCGAGGCACGGCGCGCCTATGAAGAGGTGCGGGCACGGCGGGACGCCTGGCAGGGCGAGCTCCAGGAGCTGCGCTTGCGGCTTCTGCAGCAGGAAAATCTCCGGGAGAAACTGGCTGCCCGCAAACTGTCACTGGAAGACAACCTGGCCGCCTCCACCCAGCGCGTGGCCGGGCTGGATAAGGAGCTTGAGCAGGCCACCCGGAGCAGCGAAGATTTGGCGCAGAAGATCTCGCTGGGGGCGGCGGAGCTTTCCGCTCATGAGCGGGTCGTTGAGGGGCGGCGACAGGCCGAGGAAAAGGTCGCCGCCGCAGTCCGTCTGGTGCGCGGGGATGTATCGCGGCTGGAGGAGCAGATTCGCCAGCGGCAGCATGGGCAGGAGGCAACGCTGTCCCAGCATCAGGATGTGGAGCGAGAGCTGGCCGATCTGCGGAAGGAGGAAGCTTTGATTCACGCCCGCATTCGGGAGCTGTTCAATGCGGCCGTCGTGCCCCGGGAACACGAGCAAGGCGAAGCGGATGAGGGCGTGCTGCAGGTGGAGATCGGCAAACTGCGGGCTGCCCTTGAGCGCATCGGGCCTATCAATATGGCCGTGGCCGACGAGTACAAGGAGGAAGCCAAGCGCTTCACCTTTCTGTCAGAGCAAAGGGATGATCTGGTGGCATCCGAGACGAGCCTGGACGAGACGGTGCGCCGCATGGACCAGCAGGCCCGGGATCAGTTTCGGAACACGTTCGACCAGATCCGCCACCATTTCAAGCAGACCTTCACGCTGTTTTTTGAAGGCGGCCAAGGCGACCTTAAGTTAGTGGGTGATTCGGATCCACTGCTGGCGGGAATCGAGATTGTCGCTCAGCCGCCGGGAAAGAAGACCCGCAGCCTGCGCGCCCTGTCGGGAGGCGAAAAGGCGCTCACCGCTATTGCCCTGCTCTTCGCCACCTATCTGGTCAAGCCGAGCCCCTTCTGCGTCCTCGATGAGGTCGATGCCCCGCTGGACGACGTCAACATTAAAAAGTTCACGCGCGTGATCAGACAGTTCGCCAAGGACACCCAGTTTATCATCGTTACGCACAACAAACTTACCATGCAGAGTGTCGATTTTCTTTACGGTGTGACCATGGCAGAGGAGGGACTCTCCACGTTGGTCTCCGTGAGCCTTGAGGAGTATGCCCATTAGGCGTCGGCACCTCTCACTGGTGGCAGTCACTCTGGCAGGCTGGGTGCTCCTACCGGCGCAGGATGAGGCCCTCGATCTGGATTGGAGCCTGTTCCGCGAGCCGGGCGGCGATTCCCGGCTGGAAGTCTACCTGGGGATTCCCACGGCACATTTTACAGCCGCCCGAGGTGAGCAGCTTGCAGGTGGGCGCGTGACGGGGTTGGTCATGCTGAAAAAGCGTCGGCAGATTACCGTCTTCAGGGAGTTCACGGTGGCGAACTTGTGGGCGCGAGACGAATTGAGCGTCCAAGGTAATGTTGCCCGGCAGGCCGAATTTATCTTGTCTCCCGGGGAATACCAGCTGCAGGTCGTCATGGAGGACAACACGGGCCGCCAGCTGGAGCGCTCCATCGACGTAACTGTGCCCGCCTACAAAGCGGCCGCTCTGGCCATCAGCGACGTCCAATTGGCCCATCGCGTCCGCCGGGGGGCCGCCGTGGGGGACTATGCCAAGCGGGGCCTGTCGGTGTGGCCCCATGCCGCCGTCACCTACGGCCTTGGCCGGCCCCTGCTGTGGTACTATGCCGAGGTCTACGGCCTGGCGCCGGGCGATACGGTGGAGAGCCAGGCAGCCGTCTGGCAGGACACGGTCCGCGTTATCACACTGGATCCAAAAAGCTCGCAGGCGTCCGGCGTCTCAAGCACCGAATGGGGCGCCATCGACATATCGGCGCTGCCGGCCGGGGGTTACCAGCTCACCATCGCCGTCACGGTTGGCGGTGAAACCGCGCGTTCCGTAAAGCCGCTGCAGCTGGTCAGCGCAGCTGCCGTCCCCGACACTACCGACGTCTTGACAAACTTGGAGGACAGCGAGCTGGCCACGCTGGTTCGTGCGCTCATCAGGCTGGGTCCGCCTGCCAAAGCTGCCCGCCCCCTGGCCGACAATGTGGACGCCGACCGCTTGCAGCTGCGCGATCAGGCCGAACGGCTGGCTGCGGTTCAGGATCGCGACCCATCGGACTACCTCGCTCAGCTGGTGCAGGTCTGGCCCCAGGTAGTGCGGTACGAGCTCGGGCGGCGAGCCGGCGCCCGGCTCACACCCCAGGGGAAGGTCATGCTGGCCTACGGTCTGCCCGCTTCGGTTGCGACCCATCCCGCCACCACCTTGCTCAGGGAGTACCACGTGTGGGACTATCCGGCCACAGACACTGCCCGGCAGGTGGTCTTCATGGACCGCCAGGGTAGCGGCCGACTTAGCCTGGTTCACAATGGCTTGCCCGGCGGAGAGTCCCATCCGCACTGGGCCCGGGAACTCCCCTGGATAGCGCCCCCCGTGGATACGGTGGCGACGCCGGTGGAGGAACCTGAGCTACCCCCGGCAGCCCCCGCCCCCGTCGATACGCTCGCTGTGGCGCTCCCGGATACGACTGCCCCCGTCGATACCGCGCAAACAAATTAGGTAACGGGGGTGTCGCGCTATATTGTGGGGGTAGACATTGGAGGCACGTTCACTGGGACGGCCCTGTTCGACGAGGCCCTTAACCTGATTCACGGCTGCGAGGTCGTAAAGACGACCGCCATGCGGTCCGGCGATGAGCTCATTGAGCATATCCTGGGCAGCGTAGACGCGGGGTTGGCGCAACAAAATGCCACGCGTAGCGACGTGGCGGGCATGGGCATTGGCGCGCCCGGGCCCCTTGATCTTGAGCGGGGTACGGTTTTGGATACACCCAATGTGCCCATACTCACCCAATTCCCGCTGAAAGAACGGATGGGCCAGGCCAGCGGGCTACCCGTCCTGCTGGACAACGATGCCAATGTCTTCACCCTGGGCGAAGCCAAGCAGGGGGCGGCCCGGGGCTATCCCTATGTCCTGGGGGTTACATTGGGCACAGGCTTCGGGTGGGGCATTGTACTCAACGGCGGCGTCTACCATGGCGCCACCGGTACGGCGGCCGAATACGGCCTCAGCCCCTGGCGCGAGGAAGGCCGTACCTGGGAGGACGATATCTCGGTCCAGGGGTTGTTAAGCTTCTATCGCGGTCAAGGGGGCCGCGCGGAATCCCCCCAGGAGGTGGCGAAGCTGGCGGGGAAGGGCGAGACAACTGCCCTGGACGCCTGGAACGCCTATGGTCAGGTGCTTGGCCTGGCCCTTTGCCACGGGGTGAATCTCATTGATCCCCATATCGTGGTAGTGGGGGGCGCCATGGCCCGGGCCTGGGACTATTTCAGTCCCACCATGCTGGAGACGCTGCGCCGGCACATTTTCGCTCTGCCCAGAGAGCGTCTCAAGGTAGTGCCGTCCCAGCTGGGCGAACTGGCCGCCCTGTATGGCGCAGCCTGCCAGATAGAGGCTATCGCATCGTGAAGCTGCGGCGCCAGCTCTTGCCCGACCCGCGGGCCGTGCTGTTCCCCCGGCTCTGCGTGCTGTGCACGACACCGCTGGGCGTTGAGCCCACCGTGTGCCAGGCCTGTCTTGCCGCTCTGGTGCCGGCCAGTCCCCGGGACCGGAGTCGTATGTTGGACAAGGGGGAGTCTATCGACAATCTGTGGGTTGCATTCGGTTATGATGACGCGCTGCAGACCCTCATCCATCTGCTGAAGTACCGGGAGCACCGCCGGCTGGGCCCGCGCCTCGCCCTCGCCGTTCACGGGGCGCTGGGCAGCGAGCTCCCCTGGAGCCGCTACGACTGCCTGGTACCCATCCCGCTGCACTGGAACAAACGACGGCAGCGGGGCTACAACCAGTCCCTGGTGCTGGCACGTGCCCTTTCCCGGCTGGCAGGGCTGCCGGTGGACAGCAGCCTGGTGGTGCGGCAGCGGTGGACGCGCTCCCAGACGGGGCTGACGCGTGCTAAGCGCTGGGCCAATGTGGCGGGCAGCTTCAGGGCCGCCACCGGGGTAGAGGGTAAACGCATTTTGCTGGTGGATGACGTGCTGACGACGGGGGCCACCGCTTCCGACTGTGCCCGGGCACTGAAGGCCGGCGGCTGCCGGGAGGTGGGCGTCATAACGGTGGCCACCCCCCTTGCAGCAGACCTTACTCTGGCCCCCCTGGCTGAGCCGCCGCAAGCATGAAGACCCTGGAGCAACTCGATCTGAAGGATCAGCGCGTGCTCATGCGCGTGGACTTCAATGTCCCGCTGGACGACGGCGTGGTCGATGACAATTTTCGCATCCGGGCGGCATTGCCTTCCGTCCGCTACTGCCTGGAACACGGTGCTGCCCTCATCCTGATCTCCCATCTGGGCCGGCCTGGCGGCAAGACCGTGCCGGAACTGTCCTTGCTCCCCGTCGCCGAGGAGTTGGAGACGCTCTTGAAACAGGACATACTTTTTTCGCAGGACTGCATCTCGGATCAGGCCGTCCAGGTCAGCCAGTCCCTGCAACCGGGTGCGGTGCATCTGCTGGAAAACCTGCGCTTTCATCCCCAGGAGGAGGCCAACGAGGCCGGTTTTTCGGCCCGGCTGGCCCAACACGGCACGCTCTATGTGAACGAGGCCTTTGGCACCGCCCACCGCGCCCATGCCAGCAATCTGGGGGTCGTGAGCCATTTTGACCAGCCGGGCATCGGTTTTCTCATGGCCAGGGAGCTGGAATTCCTGCGCAGTCGGCTGGAAAGGCCCCAACGGCCCTTCGCGGTTGTGTTGGGTGGCGCGAAGGTCGCCGGGAAACTGGAACTGGTTCGGGCGCTGGTGCCCAAGGCCGACAGGCTCGTGATAGGCGGGGGCCTGGCTTTCACGTTTCTGCGGGCCCAGGGCAAAAACGTCGGGGGCTCGCTGGTGGATCAGAACCTGATCGCGGAGGCCGCTGAGATCCTCGCACGCGCCCGGGCAGGTGGTGTGGAACTGTTCCTGCCCTCCGATGTGGTCGCGGCAGACGAAGTGAGTGCTGCGGCCAACTGGGCCCTTATGACCCTGGACCAGCTCGGCCCTGGGGATATCGGCGTCGATATCGGGCCTGAAACCTGCGCGCTCTTTGCTCAAGCTCTCGAGGGCGTTCGCACGGTATTCTGGAACGGTCCCATGGGGGTCTTCGAACTGCCCGCCTTTCGGACCGGCACCGAGATGATCATCGGCGCCATTGCCGACGCGACCCTCGCTGGCGCAGTATCGGTTGTGGGGGGCGGTGATTCGGTGGCCGCCATTCAGGCTCTGGATGAACCCAAACACTTCACCCACGTCAGTACCGGGGGTGGTGCGGCCCTTGCGCTGCTCAGCGGTGCCGCTTTGCCGGCCCTGGAGGTGCTCTCGTGAAAAGCGCTGGCCTCATCGTCGCCGCTAACTGGAAGATGCACAAGTCACCTCAGGAGGGCTACCAGTTTGCCCGTCGCCTCAAAACCCGCGCCCGGGAGCTGCCCGGCGTCAGACTGCTGCTGTTTCCGCCGGCCACGAGCTTGTGGTATGTCCATGAGGGGTTGAAGGAGAGCGCCATCGAACTGGGCGGCCAACACATGCACCCTGCCCATGAGGGGGCGTTTACCGGCGAGATCTCAGCCGGGATGATGGTTGCCTGCGGCTGCCGGTGGGTCTTGATCGGTCATTCGGAGCGCCGCCACCTGTACCACGAGAGCGATGCCGACGTTGAGGCGAAGATTCCCGCTGCCCTGGCGGCCGGCCTCAAGGTGATGCTCTGTGTGGGTGAGCGCCTGGAACAGCGCGAGGACGGCCGCACCGAAGCCGTGCTCAGGCAACAGTTGGAAGCCGGTCTGGCGTCCCTGAATACCCTGCCCGGGGACAGTTTGGTTATCGCCTATGAACCTGTCTGGGCCATCGGCACGGGTGTGGTTGCCCACCCGGAGCAGGTGGCGGCGGCCCACGGCCACATCCGGACCATGCTGGGGACGATCTCTGCTGCCCAGTCAATGGAGAAGGTAGCCATCCTGTATGGCGGTAGTGTAAACTCGTCCAACGCAGCTGAGCTCATCCGAACGCCAGGGGTGGATGGATTTCTTGTGGGCGGCGCAAGCTTGGATATTGACGAGTACTGCAAAATTGCTCAAATTTCGCTGTTAAAAGCTGAGGCAAACTCGTGATTTACGGCGTCTTCATATTTTTGCTCCTGGTGGTGTCCATACTATTGGTTATTGTCATTCTCCTCCAGTCGGGGCGCGGCGGCGGTTTGGCAGGCAGTCTGGGAGGGGGCGTTTCCACCGCCATGTTTGGTGGCCAGGGCGCTGACAAGCTGATGACCCGCTTGACGGCAGGCTTGGCGGCTGCCTTCATGGTCCTGGCAATCTTTATCTCCATCCTTGGCAGGCCCAGCGGTGCCGTGCAGAACAGCGTTGTTCGGCAGCGGGCGCTGCAACGTGAAGTAGCCCCCCTGCAGCCGGTGACGGAAATGGAGCTGCCGACAATGGAAAGCCCGCTTGAGCTGTCCGTGCCACCCGAGAGGGAGTAGCCGGAACCCCAGCCCTGACCATACCGCGACTCACGCCGAAGTGGTGGAACTGGTAGACACGCTGTCTTGAGGGGGCAGTGGGAGTAATCCTGTGCGGGTTCGAGTCCCGCCTTCGGCACGGCCCCGCTCTATGGCCGGCTATGGGGGTACTTGGCGAGTCAAAACTCAGGTCAGCGGCTGGCGCCGGAGGTGATTGACCCGCTGCGTCGCGCAGACGACGGTGCGTTGGGCTGCAGGGATCGGCTGAGCCATTGCAGCCTCAATCGTGTTAATATACCGAAGGGTAACAGGAGCAAAGGAGGCATAATGAATAGTTACCGAATTCGATGGGTCACGGCAGTGGCCGCACTCCTGATGTCGGCCCTGCCAGCGCAGGACTTGCTCGGCCTGATGGATAATGCCAGGGAAGAACTGGCGGCGGAAAGATGGGCGGCCGCCCGCGCTCTGCTGGAAACGGTGCTGGAACACGATGACACCTATGCCCCGGCCCACTTTGAACTCAGCAAGCTCGCTATCACCGTGGATGACTTGACAGGCGCCCAGAAGCATATTGACGCCGCTGTGGAGGCCCAGCCGCGCAATGAAGACTACCGGGCCCATGCCGAGCGGATTGATGCCCTGAGCTCGCTGATGAGCAACGCTCACCGGTCCTACACTGCGCGCGACTTTCTGGACGCAGTCAGCATTTACGAACAGGTTATCGATTCTCATCCCGACTTCGCCAACGCCTATTATGGGATGGGGAAGGCGTTTGCCGAGGCGGAATTGCAACGGGAAGCGGCCCAGGCATTCAGGCAGGCGCGGGACCTCAACCCCTCTGACCCCCGTTACGGATCCGCCCTGAATAAACTGGCCGCAGACAAGTACAACCTGGGCAACCGTGCGTATCGCTCCAGGGACTGGGAATCCGCGATTCAGGTCTATCAGGAAACCATCGAGCTGAATCCCGAATTTCACCAGGCCTACCTGCAGCTGGCCAGGGCTTACCTGCGGTGGGATGATAATGACGTTGACGCCGCAATTGGCGCCCTGGATCGTTGCCTGACTGTGAAGCCCGATTACATCAGTGCCTACGTGGAAAAGGGCAACATTCTGCGCCGGGATGGTCGCTACGCAGATTCCGAGGCGGTCTTTCGCCAGGCGTTGGCCATCGATGCCCGGTCAGATCGCGTGCTGGTGGGGCTGGGATCGGTTGTGAAGCGCGATGACGCCAGGATGGAAGAGGCCGTTGAGGTTTTCAAACAGGCGCTTGCGGTCAACCCGAAGAGTGGGGATGCTGCCGAGTACCTGGGTGAGATTTACAGCGAGCAGAAAAGTTGGGACAGCGCCCACAAGTACCTTCTCATCGCGGTGGATCTTAAGTCGAAGAGTCATGTAGCCGCCTGGCGGCTGGCCCATGTTTATAACGCCCTCGGTGATTTTGACCAGGCGCTGCTCAGTGCCAAACGGAGCACGGAACTGAAAAAGTCATTTGAGTATGCGTGGTTTGAAAAGGGCCTGGCGGATAAGGCGCTGGGCAACCGACAGGCAGCCATTGCCGCCTTCAGGGAGGCCAAGAAAGGCCGCGACGCGAGTATTCGCAAAAGCGCTGACTATGAGCTCAAGCAGCTGGACCCCTCCTCTCAGTAGCGCAAATTTCCGGTCCATCCAAGCCCCGCTCCCGACCCCAAAGGCGGGGGTATCCTGTCGTGACAAGTAATCGAGCTTGCGTTTAGCCTGCAATTGTGGCGCAAAACTCCGGCTTAGAAGGTCGTTTCGTCACGACGGGGGCTTGACCTCAAGTCGCTATGGGCCGAGCTGTCCTCCCCTAAGGCCAGATACGCCGTAAATTCAGGCTGCGTTCGGTACAAGAATGTGCCAGGCGGCGAACAAAATCGCTGGCACGGGAGCCAACTGATCGGTATGAGGCGAACATTGAGATATAAAGTGGTGACAAGATACGTCGCCGTCCTTGCCACCCTGTTTCTAGGGCTCACCTGCGACGAGCACACCCAGGCCGAGGAAGAACCCCATTTTGGGCTGGAGTTCACCTGGCACCTCTGGCAGATCAACGTATCGACGCGCGATTCAGTTGTGCGATTCCCGTTCGAGGTAACCTATCTGGGCGATACGCCCACCGATGCCATCGCTACTGCCCACATTTACATCGGTAGCGATTCCACCGGCATCCTGGAGCATCTCCAGCAAGACGTTCCACCCCCAGACGGCGGTCAGTGGACTAGCTTCGCGAGGGTCGCCGGCCTCATGGAATCGGCCCTCCGCTACTCCCTGAGTGCGACGATACATTTCACCGGCGACGTGGATTGAGGCCACCGCGACCTCGCGCCATTCATCCGCCCACCCTTGACATCCCCCCCTTCTCCGTACCATCACTCGCCCGGGACCCCAATCCCTCCCACCATCTGCGGTGGAAACCTCGCTTGGTTTGGGAAGGGTCCTGGGCATCTCTTTGCCCGGATGTCCACAAAAGAAGGTAGCAGGCTGCCTCTGTTAGCTCCGGTATTAAGTGTCGTTATTCGCAGGTTACGGTCCCGCCGTAGCAATACACGCCCGACGCGATACTGCTCACATCGTACTCGATACTGCTCACGTCAGACTCGATATTGCTCACGTTAGACTTGATACTGCTCACGTTAGACTTGATACTGCTTAAGCTGCTCTCAAAATCCGATAGCCGGCTCATCACATCATCCACATCGTAGATTGTATATTGTGGGGACTTAAGTCCGAGAAAGCTAAGTGTTGTCAGTACCATAACTATCCCCAGTATGAAACTCTTGATATGAATCTTGATCGGTCTCATTTTTTCCTCCACTTGTTGAACTAGAGAATCCTGTACTTTCATGCCATCGACCAGTCCGATTAAATCCCGCCCAATATAAGTACGAAAATCAGCCCCAGAATGCTCCCTGAGTGCGTTTCTCGCCTGTAGGAATGTCCTAGTGCCGCCCCCACGGCCCGCGCCACTGTTGTAACTTTTCCCATGCCCTTGCAACGCTGGTATAGCCCCGAGGAAGTAGCCGCTGCGCTGTCGGTGAGCTATGACACCGTGATGCGGCGTATCGCAGACGGTAGCGCTGATGCCGAGGCCGACTATAATCTCGAAGACCTGGTTGAGCTGGTGGCAATGGTGAAGGAGCGTAACGGCACATGATCTACGTGGGCACCGATCTGGTGGAGGTGGATCGTATTCGTGCGCTGATGACCAAGTGGCCGGAGCGTTTTCTGGCCCGCATTTTCACCCCCGACGAGATCGAATATTGCCAGCGCCAGGCCCGGCCTACGTTGCATTTTGCCGGCCGCTTCGCGGCCAAGGAAGCGGTGAAAAAAGTGCTCTACTCAGCGGGCCACCGGGAACCGATCCCGTTCCGGCAGATTCGGGTCCACCGTGATGCCCACGGCGCCCCCCTGGTCAGCCTGGCGGGTCTTAGCGCCCAGCCGCAGGTTTCCATCAGTCACGTTGAGCACCACGCCATTGCCACGGCGGTGCTGGAAGCGCCATGATGCACGTGCTTAAAACGGAGGCCAGCCGGGGGCTGGACAGCTATACGGTGGTGGCCGGCAGCAAGACCGAACTCGAGCTCATGCGCAATGCGGGTCGCGCCGTTGCCGTGGAGGCAGCCAAGGCAGTCGACGGTGACACCTCACGCGCCCTGCTGGTCATCGCTGGGAAAGGGCACAACGGCGGCGATGGCATCGCGGCGGCGGGTTTCCTGAACCGCTGGGACTATTCCTGTCGGGTGGAACTGCTAGGCACGCTCGCGGAACAGGACCCGGTGGTAGGCGCCACGTACCTGGAGGCCGACCTGGAGGTGAGCGAGTCCGCTGAGCCCCACGCTATCACCTGGACCGATTACGCCCTGGTCATTGACGCTCTCTTGGGTGTCGGCGTGACCCAGCCCCTCAGGGAGCCGGTCCTGCCCTGGGTCCAGGCCCTGCACCCGTTCGACGGCCCCGTGCTCGCCGTTGACGTGCCCACCGGCCTAGGCAGTGATACGGGACAGGTTTGGAACGAGTCGGTGAACGCCCGCTTGACAGTCACGATGGGCTACCCCAAACTGGGCCTGCTGCTCAACGCCGGCCCCGCTGTCAGTGGCCGGGTGGTGGTGGCGGACATCGGGTTTGATGCCGGTTATTTTGCGGGCGGGGGGTCAGCGCTTTTCCAGTTCCAAAGGGAGGACTTTGCTGCTTTGAACCGGGTCCCAGCCCGCCAGACCTTCAAGCATCGCCAGGGCAAGGTACTCGTTGTCGCCGGGTCGCGGGGCATGACCGGCGCGGCCGTACTGGCGGCCGAGGCCACGCTACTGGCGGGGGCTGGTCTCGCCCTGGCGGCCTGTCC
This sequence comes from Candidatus Neomarinimicrobiota bacterium, assembly GCA_022560655.1. Lineage (NCBI taxonomy): Bacteria > Pseudomonadati > Fidelibacterota > Fidelibacterota bacterium. Next base: position 14,344 of record JADFSS010000025.1, on the reverse strand, counting down.
GCTCAGCCTCCAACCGCTGTATGTGACCTCCCTGATGCCCGCCGTGATGACTGCGGGGCTGGCCGACAATCAGGAGGGCCGCTTTTTGCCCGCTCATGTCGCGGCGCTGAAGAAGGCCCTTGGCTGGAGCACGGCGCTGGTGGTGGGGCCGGGGCTTTCCCGCGAGCCGGATACCCTGACCTTCGTCACTGCGCTGGTAGAGCAGGCCGGGGTGCCCATCTTGATCGATGCTGATGGTCTGGCGCCCTATGCCGATTCACTGGAACTGCTTTCCGCCACCAAAGCACCCCTGGTCCTCACTCCTCACGCCCAGGAATTTGCCCAACTTTTCGGGGTTGAGCTGCGCGAAGTCCAGGACGACCCGGTGGGCGTGCTGGAGCAGGTACACGCCCGCATTGCCTGTACGGTAGTGCTGAAGGGCGCGCCCACACTGACGCTGCTCTCCACGGGCAGCGTGGTCGTTAACAGCACGGGGAACCCGGGCCTGGCCACCGCGGGCAGCGGCGATGTACTTTCAGGCGTCATCGGCACATTTCTGAGCCAGGGCTACAGTGCGGACGATGCGGCCCTGATGGGTGTCTGGCTACATGGCCGGGCGGGCGATCTGGCCCGCGCCAGCCTGGGCGCCCAGGGGCTCACCAGCCCGAATCTGTTGGAGCAGCTCCCGCTGGCGCTGGCTGAGTTTGACCCGTGGTCATGAGTGCTGCCGTGCGCTGGGCTTTGCTCTATGCGCTGTTGATCATCGGCCTCTCTTCAATCCCCGGCAGTAGCTATCCCAATGTGCGGCTGTTGAGCTACGATAAAGTTATCCATTTCAGCGAATATGCGATTTTTGGAGTATTGATCAGCCGGGTGCTGGTCGTGAAGTTCACCTCATTCTCGCTGGTAGTGCTGGCGGTCTTGCTCATTGCGGCGGTCTTCGGCGCCGCTGATGAGCTCTACCAGCGGCTCATTCCCGGGCGTGATGCCAGTGTGGGGGACTGGGTGGCAGATGTGGCGGGTAGCGTGGCGGGCAGCCTGGTTGCCCTGCGGCTAACGGCAAAGCATGATCAAGCACCTCTCGATCAGTAATCTGGCTGTCATCCGGGAGCTGGAGGTCTCCTTCGGTCCCGGGCTGAACATCATCACCGGGGAGACGGGCGCCGGCAAGTCCATCCTCATCGATGCCGTGGGTCTGCTGGTGGGTGGGCGTGCATCGGCAGACGTTATCCGCACGGGGGCAGCATCCGCAGTGGTGGAAGGTGAATTTGTCAATGGGGGCGTGAGTCAGCTGGTCCGCCGGGTAATCCGGGCGGGGGGCGCTTCACGCACTTTCGTCAACGATGAACCGGTCAAGCTCGACGAGCTCAGCTCCCTGGCCAACTCGTGGGTGGATCTGCATGGACAGCATGAGCACCAGTCGTTGCTGCGGGTTGCGACCCATCTCGACTTTCTGGACGCCTACGCCGGACTGCTGCCCGACCGCGAGGTGCTGGCACATACCTACGGCTATCTTGTCCAGGTAAGCAGGGATCTTGAGCGACTTTCGGATCAGGTCGCTCGAGCTGCGGAGGTCCAGCAGCTGCAGCTGTTTCAGCTCAAGGAACTGGACGACGCGGACCTCTCGCTTGAGGAGGAGGAGGCGCTTGGCAGGGAACACAGACTTTTGGCCCAGGCTGATGAGCTGCACCGGCTGCTGGCCGCAGTGGAAAATCGACTGCTGAAGGACGAGACATCCCTGGCGGGCGAAGCGGGGGCCCTGCTCAAACAGTTGGAGCGCTACGAGCAACTCTCCCCGGAGCTGGGCCAGCTGCATGAACGCCTGGCAGCACTCAAGGTTGAGCTGGAAGACCTGGCCTACGAGGCGGGTCGTTACGGCCTGACGGTAACCCCTGACCCGCAACGTCTGGCGCAGATTGAGGGGCGTTTGGGTGAACTGGAAACGGTCAAGCGCAAGTATGGCGGCTCTATCCCGTCTGCTATGAAACAGCGGGCCAGCCTCCGGGAGGCCCTGGCCGCCTTTGATGCCTCTGATGAGCAGTTGGTCCGCTTGCGGGAAGAGCGGGAGCGGCTCTCCAGCGCCTACGCCGCGGAATGCCAGGCCCTGTCACGGCAACGACTGGTGGCCCGGGTTCAGCTGGCCGAGGCCGTCATGGACACACTGACCCGCCTGGACATGCCTGGCGCGCGCATGGAGGTGCGACTGGATAATGTCGCCGACAAAAAGGGCCTCTGTGTGATCGATGGCCAGGCCTACAAAAGCGACGCCGGCGGCTTTGACCAGGTGGAATTCTACCTCAGCCCCAACCCAGGCGAAGATTTGCGCCCGCTGGCCAAGATCGCCTCGGGTGGCGAGGTGTCCCGCATCATGCTGGGCATAAAAACTGTGCTGGCGGAATACGATCAAGTGGGTAGCCTGATCTTCGACGAAATCGATAGCGGCATCTCCGGTTCGACGGCTGAGTTGGTGGGCGTGGCGCTCAAGGAACTGGCCCGCGCCCGGCAGGTCATTGTGATTACCCACCTGCCACAGATCGCGGCGCGTGGCGACCACCACTTGACCGTCTCCAAATCGGTCATCGAGGGCCGCACTGAGAGTGCCGTCCGCGTGGTTGAGGGCGCAGCCAGACAGCGTGAGATTGCCCGCTTGCTCAGCGGTGCCGAAATCACGGGCGCCGGCCTCGACCAGGCGGCGGAGCTCCTGGCCCCCTCGTCGCGCAAGGCATCGGTGAACAGCCATGGATAAGTTTGTCATTGAGGGTGGCCACTCGTTGTCGGGCGAGATCAGCGTATCCGGCGCCAAAAATGCCGCCCTGCCCATTATGGCGGCTACCATCCTGTGGCCCGATCGTTATGTCCTGACCAATGTCCCCCATCTGCGGGACACGCTGACCATGGCACGCCTCATGGGTCTCATCGGCGCCCGGCTGAGTTTTCAAAACAACCGCATGGAGATCGACACCACCAACTGCGACAAAACTGAAGCGCCCTACGAACTGGTCAAGACCATGCGGGCTTCGTTTTACGTGCTGGGACCGCTCCTGGCCAGGTTTGGGCGGTGCCGGGTCTCGCTGCCGGGCGGTTGCAACTGGGGCCCCCGGCCGGTGGACCTGCATTTGAAGGCCCTGCAGCTGCTGGGTGCTGATATCAGCCTGGAAGAGGGTTACATCATCGGGCGGGGCCGATTGAAAGGTGCCGCCATTCACTTCGAGACCAGCAGCGTTGGAGCGACGGGCAATACGCTCATGGCCGCCGTGCGCGCAGAGGGCGAGACCGTGATCACCAACGCCGCCCGGGAGCCTGAAATCACGGCGCTGGCCCACTTCCTCCAGGCGCTGGGCGCACAGATAGAGGGCATCGGTACCACGACCCTGATCATTGTGGGACAGCCGGAACTCCACGGCGCAGAGTACGCCATTATCCCGGACCGCATCGAGGCCGCGACGTTTCTCATTGCCGGCGCCCTGCTGGGTGACGGGCTCAAGATCACCGGCGCACGCGAGGATCACGTGGCTGCCGTGCTCAACCATTTGAAAGCTGCTGGTGCGCTCATCCGGCAGACCGATGGCAGCCTTGAAATTTCCCGGCCTGCCTCCCTCATACCCGTGGATATTGTCACCAAGCCCTATCCCGGCTATCCCACCGACCTGCAGGCCCAATGGATCGTGTTGATGAGCCAGGCGGAGGGCACCAGCGCCATCCGGGACACGATTTACAGCGACCGGTTCACCCACGTGCCCGAATTGGTACGGCTGGGGGCCATGATCAAGGTAGAGGGAAATCAGGCGCTGGTTGCGGGCCCCACCCCGCTCATCGGTGCGCCCGTGATGTCCACCGATATCCGGGCCAGCGCCGCCCTGCTCCTGGCCGCCCTGGCAGCCCGCGGCAGCACGGAAATTTCGCGCGTCTACCACATTGACCGGGGCTACGAAGCCATCGAGAAAAAGTTCTCCGCGCTGGGCGCCCGCATAGAGCGGATACGAGGGGAAATCCAGGCGTAGAACAGTTGATTCCTCGTGTGTATGGCTGTACTTTGGGCCGATTGAAAATGGTGACCCTTGTCAAACTGACGGGACATCGCATTCGCACGATCATCCACCGGCTTGCCACCCCGCTGGCTGGCATCCCACCGCTGGAGGACTATGCACCCCTCGCCTCCCTAACGTATTTGCACCTCGCGGGCGACTTCCGCGTCGCGTAGCGCCATGATTGACCTGCGTAGCGACACAGTCACTGTGCCAACGCCCGCCATGCGGGAGGCCATGGCCCAGGCGCCGGTGGGCGATGACGTGTTCGGGGAAGATCCCACCGTCAATGAACTGCAGATTGAAGTGGCGCAGCTGCTGGGCAAGGAGGCGGGGCTGTATGTTCCCTCCGGCACCATGGCGAATCAGATCGCCATCAAGGCACACACCCAGCCCGGCGATGAGGTCATCTGCGAAGTTGGCGCCCATATCATGAACTACGAAGCCGGCGGGCCGGCCTTTCACAGCCAGGTGCAGCTGGGGCCCATCCAGGGAGTTTTGGGTGCTTTTACCGCCGATCAACTGGTGGAGGCCATTCGACCCCCCAATGTGCATGTACCGCCTACCAAACTGGTGTCCATCGAAAACACGCATAACCGGGCCGGCGGCACCATATTTCCGTTTGAGGAGCTGCGTCGCGTGGCCCAGGTGGCCCGTCAGCACGACCTGCGCCTGCATTTGGATGGCGCCCGGCTGATGAATGCCGTCGTGGTCAGCGGGATCTCCGCCAGTGACTGGGCCGCACCGTTTGATTCGGTCTCTATCTGCCTCTCCAAGGGGTTGGGAGCGCCGGTGGGATCGGTGCTTTGCGGCACGGAAGACTTCGTCGCGCGGGCCCATCGGTACCGGAAGGTGTTTGGCGGGGGCATGCGCGAAGCCGGCATCATCGCTGCCGGGGCCCTCTATGCCATTCGCCACCATGTGGACGATCTGGCTGAGGACCACCGCCGTGCCAGGGAGCTGGCCGAGGCCCTGGCCCTGCTGGCTGGAGTCAAGCTGAATCCTGAAGACGTCCACACCAACATTATTATCTTCGCGGTGGATGATTCTCTGGGTACGGGTGCCGACATCGAGTCCAGGTTCAAATCCGAGGGGCTGCTTTGCTTTGCCGTCGGCCGGCAGAAACTGCGCATGGTCGCGCATCGGGACATCGATGATCAGGACGTGGACCGGGCCATCAAGGCGTTCCGAAAGGTGTTAGGCTGAGGTGTCGCTCAGGATTGTCATTATCGGGGCAGGCGAGGTGGGCTTCAATCTGGCCAAGGAGCTCAGCCGGGAAGACCACGATATTACCGTTGTTGACAACAAGGCCGAAAAGGTGAAGCGGGCCAGCGAAACATTGGATGTCAACACGCTGGAAGGTAACGGCGCGTCGCCCTTCATTCTGCGAAGCGCCCAGGTTGACAGGGCCGACATATTTCTGGCCCTCACCCGCATTGACGAGGTCAATCTGGTGGCCAGCCAGATGGCGAAAAAACTGGGCGCCCGGACGGTCATTGCGCGGCTCCGCAACACCGAGTACACCTCCCCCAAGGCGATCATTGAGCCGGCGCAGTTCGGCATTGACGAAGTGATCCACCCCGAGTTGGCGGCGGTGGAGGAGGTCGAGCGGCTGTTGCGGCAGAGTTCGGCCACCGATGTGAAGGAATTCGAGGCCGGCCGGCTCCAGTTGGTGGGCGTGTTGCTGGAGCCGTCGTCTGTCCTGGTAGACCGCACCGTCGCCGATGTTTCCAGCGCCCGTAACGCGGCCCCGCACATGGTTATCGCCATCGACCGGGGCGGCAACCATTTTACGCCCCGCTCCAGCACCACCTATCAGGCCGGGGACATCGTGTACGTGCTGGCTGAGGCCGGCCACGTTTCCCGCATCGTGACCATGCTGGGCAAGCCTTCCCGGGAAGTCAAGCGCGTCATGATACTGGGTGCCGGGAAAATTGGCCGCAATCTTGCCAGCCGCCTGCAGGATGACCTTGACGTCAAATTGGTTGATTCCAACAAGAGCAAGGCCTGGGAAATTGCGCCCAGCCTCACTGAAACCCTCGTCCTGCATGGCGACGGCACCGACATAGACTTTCTCCTGGCCGAGAATATTGATGAGATGGACAGTTTTATCGCGGTAACCCAGGATGAGCAGACCAACTTGCTCACCGGACTGCTGGCCAAACAGCTGGGGGCTCAGCATGTCATCGTGCACCTGGCCACCACCAGCTATCTCCCCATTGCTCGCCGCATCGGCATCGATGCTGCCATCAGCAAGAACATGGCTACGGTGGAGGCGATTCTACGGGTCATCAAATCCAGCGGTGAACGGTCGGTGAGCAGCTTTGAGGATTTGAAATTGGATGCCGTGGAGATCGTAACCCAAGCAGGCAGCAAGATTACCAAAAAGCCTCTCCGGGATGTGGGTCTTCCGGATGACGTGGTTCTGGGAGCCGTCATGCGCGGCGACCAGATCGAAATTCCCGGCGGCCACAGCCGGATCCTTTCCGGGGATCGCGTCCTCGTCTTTGCCAGGGATGACGAGGTCGAGAAGGTCCAAAAGTACTTCAGCTAGGCCAGCCGTGAACAGGAAGGCCGTCTTCAGCATTCTCTTCATTCTCATCGTCTTTCTGGGCATCTCCATGCTGCTGAGCGCCGTTTGGGCCTGGTATTTCGACGATGGCGATCTGCCTGCCATTCTGAAATCAAGCGGCCTGTGCGTGGGGCTGGGGGTGCCGGGCTACTTCCTCACCCGTGGGCGCTATAATCTTACCGGCCGGGATGGTTTTGCCATTGTCGCCCTAGGCTGGATCACGCTGGCATTCTTTGCCGCCCTCCCCTTTTTCATTTCTGGCGCCATCCCCAGTTTTACGGATGCCTTTTTCGAGGCCATGTCGGGCCTCAGCACCACCGGTGCCACCATTCTGGGCGACCCCGTCCGGCACCCCCACCTGCCCCTGGGCATCGAAAGCATGCCGCGGGGGCTGCTCTTCTGGCGGGCCTTCATCCAATGGATTGGCGGCATGGGGATCATCATGTTTTCCGTGGCCATTCTGCCTCTCATGGGCATGGGCGGCACCTCCCTGCTGCGGGCCGAGGTGCCCGGCCCGACCGTCGATCGCATCCAGCCACGCATCCAGCAGACCGCCAAGACGCTCTGGCTGACCTACCTGATCATTAGTGCCGCCGAAGCTGGGCTGTTGCGGCTGGGTGGCCTCTCCTGGTTCAGCAGCCTGACCCACACTTTCACCACCATGGCCACCGGTGGCTTCTCCATCAATAGCGACAGCATCAGCGCCCAAACGGCCTACATTCAGTACGTGGTGATCTTCTTCATGCTCGTGGCCGGCATCAACTTTACCCTCCACGGCAAACTTATCCTGAACCGGGTCAACCGCTACCGGGGTAACCGCGAACTCTACTTCTTCCTGAGCATTATAGGAATCTTTACGCTGTTGATTTTTGGGGATATCGCCATGAACAATTACGGCTGGGGTGAGTACAGCCTCCGCCATGCCCTCTTCGTGGCTGTATCCATTACCACTACCACCGGCTTCGGCACGGTGGACTATGAATCGTGGTCCACTTTCGCCCAGATGCTGGTCTTTGCCCTGTTTTTTATCGGCGGTTCGGCGGGGTCCACCGGCGGCGGCATCAAGGTTGTGCGCCTGCTTGTGGTGGTCAAATACATCGTGGCCGAGGTTCGCAAATTGATCCACCCCCATGGCATCATTCCGGTGAAAGTGGGCGACCAGATGATCCCCGATGAAGTGATTCGGAACACCCTGGGGTTTATCCTGTTATACCTGGGCCTTTTTCTCGTGGTGGCACTGGCGCTGAGCTTTTTCCAGCTCGACATGGTATCGGCGCTCACGGCGGCTGCATCTGCCATCGGAAACATCGGCCCGGCCTTCGGCTCGCTGGGGCCGCATGATAACTATGCCCACCTGGCCGATGGCGCCAAGTGGCTGCTCTGCTTTGCCATGCTCTTGGGCCGGCTCGAGATTTTCACCGTCATGGTCCTTTTCAGCCGTACGTTCTGGAAATAGCGCCGGCAATTAACGAGGATGTCCCCTATGGCTTATGTGCGCATCGCTATCGACGGCCCTCTGGCGACCATTACCATCGACCGGCAGGAGGCCCTGAATGCCCTGAACGAGCAGGTCATGGATGAGCTCTCAAGTGCTCTGGATGAGGTCAACGTTGACGAGGTCCGCGCGGTGGCCATCACGGGGGCGGGGGAGCAGGCCTTCATCGCTGGGGCCGACATCAAGGAGTTTCCCCGGCTCAGCCCCGCCGGCGCGCGGGACTTTGCCCTGCGGGGACAGGCTGTAGCCCAAAAAATCGAGGACCTGCCCAAGCCGGTCATCGCTGCGGTGAACGGTTTTGCCCTGGGCGGTGGCTGCGAGCTGGCCCTCGCGTGTCACCTGCGCGTGGCCGCGGACACGGCCAGCTTCGGTCAGCCCGAGGTGCACCTGGGCATCATGGCCGGCTTCGGCGGCTCACAGCGCTTGCCCCGGCTGGTGGGCAAGGGTATGGCGCTGGAGCTGCTCACCACCGGACGCCGGGTGACCGCCCAGGAGGCCCTGCGTATCGGCTTGGTGAATATGGTTACCTCGCCCGCTGACCTGCTGCCCGCCTGTGGCAAACTGGCTGCCCAGATCGCCCAGGGGGCGCCTCTGGCCGTAGCGCTCACCCTGCAGGCGGTGAACCAAGGCTTGGACCTGCCCCTGAGTGAGGGTCTGGCAAATGAAGCCCGTCTCTTCGAACAGACTTTCGCTACAGAGGACATGCGGGAAGGGGTCGCGGCATTTATTGAGAAGCGGAAACCGAATTTTGTGGGCAAGTAGGCGGCTGCCAAGATGAGCGCCACCATCGCAACCCTCCCCTCCGGCCAGGTGCGCCTGAAATGCTACAATCCCCGCACCGGCGAGTCCCTTGGGGAACTGGATTGCCACAGCCTGGAAGCGGTGGACCAGGTGCTTGAGAATCTGCGGCAGGCGGCCGCCAGTTATAACCGCTCCGCAATGAGCGAGCGGGTACGCCTGGTGCGGCGGTTCCGCAAGGCCCTGGCTCGACGACTGGACGACCTGGTAGCGACCATTTGCGCCGAAACGGGCAAGACTCAGCCCGAGGCCCTGCTGGAAATATTTGGCGCCCTGGAGCTGATTCGGTTTGGCGAGCGGGAAGCCGGACGAACGCTGCGCCGCGAGTATCGCCCCAGCGGGGCCCTGCTCCATAAGCGCGGCTACGTGGACTACCGGCCCTACGGCGTGGCGGTGATCATCGCACCGTGGAACTATCCCTTTGTGTTGGTGGTGGGGCCGGTGGTGGAGGCCCTGCTGGCGGGCAACGCCGTAGTCGCCAAACCGTCCGAATACACCAGCCTTTCCGCGCTGCTCCTCAAGGAGATTTTCGATGCCGCCACCGGCAGGCCCGAGCTATTCAGCATCGTGTTGGGCGCAGGGGCGGTGGGGCAGCACCTGGTCAGCTCGCCCCTCAGCGATATTATCTGCTTCACCGGCAGCTCCAAGGTGGGCGCAGCCGTTGGCCAGGCCTGCGCCGCCCGCTTGAAACCGGCCATCCTGGAGCTGGGCGGCAAGGACCCCATGATCGTTCTGGACGACGCCAACCTCAGCCGCGCCGCCAAGGCCGCCGTCTGGGGCGGCTTCACCAACGCCGGGCAGACCTGTGTGGCCGTGGAACGGGTCTATGTGTTGGCCTCGGTCTATGATCGGTTTCTCCATATGGTCAGGGCGGAGGCGCAAAAACTGGCCACCGACGGCCAACCCAGCGCCGTCATGGGTCCCGTTACCGTCGACAGCCAGGTCGACAGGATCAAGGGGCACCTGCGGGACGCCGAATCCAAGGGCGCGCGGATTGAACGCTTTGGTTCCGACAACGGACGCCAACTGCCCCCGGCGGTCATCACCAACGTGGACCACAGCATGACCATCATGACCGAGGAGACCTTCGGCCCCGAGCTGGCGATCATGTCGGTGGCCTCGGAAGAAGAGGCTATACGGCAGGCCAACGACAGCCGCTTCGGCCTCAGCGCGTACATTTTCACCGGCAGCGAGCGCCGGGGCCGCCGTGTGGCCCGGCAACTGGCCTGCGGCTCGGTGGCCATCAACGATGTAATCGTGCAGTTCGGCATGGCCTCGTTGCCCTTCGGGGGCTGGCGGAACAGCGGACTGGGCCGCTTGCATGGCCGCGAGGGTCTGCTGAGTTTCTCACAGCAACAGGCGGTGGTGGGCAGCCGCGTGCTCCTGCCGGCGGAACTCTGGTGGTACGGCATGGGCGCCAGGTCCCGCGGCTGGATGCAACGCTGCATGCGCTGGTGGTACGGCTAGGCGGCCGGCATAAGCCATGAAAGTTCTCGGCATCGAGCACGTGGCTGTGGCCGTTGAGGACGCAGACGAACCGGCGCGCGTATTTTCGCAGCTGCTGGGCATTCGCGACCACACCACGGAGGAGGTGCCCGGCCAGCAGGTCATCACCGATATTTTCGATACGGGTGCCGGCAAGGTTGAGCTCCTCAGGGCCACCTCCGCCGATGCCCCCATCGCGCGCTTCCTGGAAAAGCGGGGGCCCGGTCTGCATCATATCGCTTTCCTGGTGGACGACCTGAGGGCGTGGCTGGAGCATCTCCAGGCGGAGGGTGTCGAGCTGATTGACCGGGAACCAAGACCCGGCGCTGAGGGCCATCTGATTGCCTTTCTGCACCCCCGTTCCACCGCCGGTGTCCTGGTGGAACTGTGCCAGAAACCCTGACCCTCGCGGAAAAGCGTAAGCGTCTCCCGCGTTCGCCGGGGGTCTACCTCTTCAAGGATGCCCACGGGACCATCATCTACATCGGCAAGGCCAAGGTGCTCCGCAACCGGGTGAGTTCCTACTTCCGGTCCCCGGCGGGCAAAGACTTCAAGACGCAGCGCATGGTGCCCAAGATCGCCGATCTGGACTGGATCGTGCTGGGCAGCGAAAAGGATGCCCTCGTGGCGGAGCAGGATCTGGTACGACACCACCAACCGCGCTACAACATCCTGCTCAAGGATGACAAGTCCTTCCCCTACATCCGCATCACCGCCGAGCCCTACCCCCAGGTGCTCATCACGCGACGCCTCGTCCAGGACGGCGGCCAGTACCTGGGGCCGTATACCGACGTAAAGCACCTGCGCGAGACTCTCCAGGTGTTGCACAAGATTTTCCCCATCCGCACCTGTACCTACCACATTACGGCTGACACCATCAAGCAGCGGGTGCACAAGGTCTGCCTGGACTACCACATCAAACGGTGCGAGGGGCCTTGCGAGGGACTGGTGAGCCAGGGCCACTACCAGGACATGATGAAGCAGGTGGTGGCCTTTCTTCAGGGGCGCTCGGATGAAATTACGGCCCGCCTCCGGCGCGAGATGGATGCCGCCTCAGCGGGGCTGCGCTTCGAGGACGCCGGCCAGCGCCGGGACCAGCTCCGCGCCCTGCAGCATTATGCCCGGCGTCAAAAGGTGGTCACCCGCGATCCCGCCGATCGCGATATCCTGGCGGTGGACAGCGCCAGCAGCTACGGCGTGGGAGTTGTCCTGCGCGTGCGCCAGGGCCGGCTGCTGGGGAAAGAGAAATTTGACCTGGCGGTGGCCGACCCGCAAGACCGCAAGGACAACTTTTACGGCTTCCTGAAGCTCTACTACAGTCAGGCGGCGTTCATTCCCGGCGAAGTGGTGGTGCCCGAGGCCGCGGATGACCGCCCGGCGCTGGAGGGCTGGCTCACCGAGCGGGCGGGGCGCAAGGTCCGCCTGGTCCATGCCCAGCGGGGGGAGAAAGCCCGCCTCGTGCGCATGGCCATGCGGAACGCCACCCTCATGCTGAACGAGATCAAGCTGCACAAGGCCCGGCGGCGGGAGCTGCTGCCCTCATCCGTAGAGCGCCTGCAGGAAGATCTGGGACTGGAGGTGCCGCCCCGGCGCATCGAGGGTTTTGACAACTCCAACATCCAGGGCGCCCAGCCCGTCTCGGCCATGGTCTGCTTCGTGGATGGCAGGCCCAGGAAGGGGGACTACCGCAAGTACCACATCAAGACCGTCACCGGCGCGGACGACTACGCTTCCATGCACGAGGTGGTCACCCGCCGCTACCGCCGGGTGCTGGACGAAGGCACACCCCTGCCCGATCTGGTCCTCATCGATGGCGGCAAGGGGCAGCTCTCCATGGCCAAGGCCGCCCTGAACGATCTGGGGCTCTCCTACGTGCCGGTCATCGGGCTGGCCAAGCGGCTGGAAGAGGTCTACCGCCCCGGCCACGCGGAGCCGTTCAACATACCCAAATCCTCGCCCGGCCTGTTGCTCCTCCGCCGGGTACGGGACGAGGCCCACCGCTTTGCCATCACCTTCCACCGCCAGCAGCGCGGCAAGGCCATGACCACCTCCGTCCTGGACGACGTCCCCGGCGTGGGCCCGAAGCGCCTCAAGGCCATCTGGACAGTGTTTGATTCACTGGAGGCCATCGCAAAGGCCGGTGCCGGTGAAATCGCGGAGCGGGCCGGGCTGCCGCAGGCGGTAGGGGAGGCGGTCAAGGCGCGGGCGCGGGAGGTGAGGGGGGAGGTGGGGGATGCGGATAACGAGAACTGAACACCAGTTGCGCTACCGGAGCCCCGCGTCATACATTTCGGCCAGAAGGCATGAATCAAAGAGTTGGCATCGCCAACGAATCGCGATATGATTGTCGAGAGAATGGACTCAAAATTCAAGATCGAGTAGCGGCAAAGAATTATTTGGTTAGGCTAAGCAGGAGGCGAATTCGTAATGACACTAACATTCTCGGAAACCGAAATTCAGGCGCTTTTCGGCCATGAGGCAGCGGAGGATGAAGACCCGGAGCGCCTTCGAGACTACTATTTCAAGACCGCCACTTATGACCATGTGGCAACCGACCTTTCGCTCCGAATTCTTGTTGGCCACAAAGGCATTGGGAAATCTGCGCTATTTGCTATTGCCATAGCAGAGGATAGGGAGCAGGGCAGAATCGCAGTGCTCATCAAGCCAGACGATATTGCCGAGCTTGGCACCGATACAACTGATTTTCTGAAAACCGTGCGCGCATGGAAGCTCGGTTTGGTCGAAATCATCGCCTCCAACGTGCTACGTTCGTTTGGCAGATCGGGAGCTGGGATATCCAGCAAACTGAAGCAATTCGGAGGTGGAGTTCTCGAATTTCTTAAGAATTCCTTCAGAGAACCGGACAATCTGAAGCTTGACGCAACCAACCAGCATCTAGTCACTCAATTCCTCAAAAATAGCGTGCTGACGGTCTACATTGATGATCTTGATAGAGGCTGGGAAGGGCGGCGCCAGGACGTTGTCAGAATCTCGGCATTATTGAATGCTGTTCGTGACTTGATCAATGAGAATCGCGGAATCCGCGTTCGTGTAAGCCTCCGGTCGGATGTCTATTACCTTGTTCGGACATCGGATGAGTCCACTGATAAGATTGAGGGCTCTGTCATTTGGCAGACATGGACAAATCACGAGATATTTGTCCTACTTATAAAACGCATTGAGACGTTCTTTGGTCGTACGATTGATGAGCAATATCTTCTCAAGGAGCCGCAGCGCAACCTTGCACGTTATCTTTCACCTGTGATGGAGTTACGGTTTGCTGGCGAAGGGAAATGGAAGAACGCTCCAATGCACAGAATTCTAATGTCACTTATTCGTAAAAGGCCTCGTGATCTTGTGAAGCTTTGTACGCTCGCCGCCCGGAATGCGCGGGAACATCGATTTGAAAAATTATATACTCAGAATTTCCGCGAGATTTTTACCGAGTATTCCCAGGGCCGAATCCAAGATACAATCAACGAATTCAGATCTGAACTCGCGGATATTGAGCGTCTGATCTTGAGTATGAAGCCCGCCAAGAAGGAGAGGCGCACCAAGGTTGGCTATGTCTATGATACGGGACAATTGCTTCAGAAGATAAATGACATTCGGCAGTCGGGTGAATTTCGCTTTGCTAACAAAAAAGTCGCTACCCAGAAGGAATTGGCTGCCTTCCTTTACAAAATCAATTTCCTCACCGCGCGCAAGGAAACCGAAGACGGAATAGTCCGCATGTACTTCGAGGAGAATCGGTACCTTTCGAATGAGTTTGTTGATTTCGGATTCGCATGGGAAGTTCACCCTGCATACCGATGGGCTCTCCAGCCCGACTCGATTGATCAGATCTTCGCATCATTGGAATTGAGTGCCGCTTGAGGGCCGGCAAGGAATATCACCCACATGGGAACGACCGATGATGCGCCTCGCTCCGCTATCTTTGGGTAGTACCCTGGTAATCACTGCGGAACGCATCCGGGAAGTCCCGGTACA